>VGYV01000359.1 GCA_016872855.1 Planctomycetota bacterium | reverse complement strand
TGCGGCTCGACGTAGGGGTCGTTGTACATCCAGACCGCCTTGTCGCGATAGTACACGTTCCAGCCAATCCCGAAGTAGGCGACGACCGCCTTCACCCGCGGATCGGTCCCCAACGCCCACATGAGCGTCCCGCCGTACGAGTAGCCTTTGGCGCCCAGCCGGGCCTTGTCCACCTCCGGCTGCCGCTCAAGATAGCTGAGCACGCGGCGCTGAATCGCATACCAGAGATAGTCGGAGCACTGCTTCGGGTCGGTGATGGACTTGCCGTCGGGGGTCGCCGCGTGGACCGCTCCGCCGAACCTGGCGTCCATGTTGCCGTGACGGAGCTGTTCAGGGTACTTTGTGTAGTGCTTCCGGTCGCCGGTCTGGCCGCAGTAGTCGAACGCCATGACCGCCCAGCCGCTATCCACAAACTCCTTGCTCGGACCGGGGGCGCCCATCCAGCCATGCACGTCCAGGAGGCCCGGCGCAGCCCTGGCGCCTGCTTTGACCCGGTACATGCAGTAGATGCGGATCTCCTGGCCGAGCACGTAGGCGCTGATGTAGGAGTCGCGGCAGAGCACCCCGCCCACCGTCTCTTGCCTGACGATCTCCTCCCTGAGATCGCCCTTGTCTGGATCGTAGTCCTTCCAAATCGCCGGTGGCTTGAGCGGCTCCTCGCCTCCGGCACACTTGATTCCCGCGGCCGGCACCAGCAGCGCCCACGTCAACCCTGGCCTCACGCCTCTCCTCCTATCCCATCTTAGCGACTGATTATAGCCGCTCGGCTTGATCTTTCAACGGGATTACAGCAGCCTGCTCGATATGCCTGAGCCCGCGCCCCCGACGCGAAGAAGCACCCCGGATTCGCCGGCAACGTGAAGGCCGTAGACTCGCGCGACCTGTGGCGCGAAGTGGCCGTCTCACCCGCGAACCAAGGCCACCACTACAACCCCAACGCCGAGACCTACTTGGAAGTCGGCCTCCGCCTCGGCTGGGCCATGGCGGAGCTGCTGAATGGGAAGAGAGAATGATCGCCCGGATGAGATTGCAACCCCGCCGCCGTGGTGGGGGATGGCAAGGACGCAGCAAGCCGGACCGGCGAGATCCAGGTGATCCCCCGCGACGGCGTCCGCCGGCGGTTCCGGGCCTGAGGTCGGCCTGGACTTCCGGTGCACGACGAAGTTGCTGCTGAGGGCTTGAAATGGGGAGGGGAAAGTGCTAGCTTCCTGACAAAGGCACGAAGTGCCGTCAGGGCACAGGGTGCTGTGTGGGCCACCTTCGCATGTTAGGGGACGCTCACTATGGCGAAAGGACTGCCGGAGGTCGAAGTCGCCGTGGCGCTCATCACGTGCGACAAGAAGATCCTCGCTGTGTACAACCCTGCTTGGGCAGCGTTCACGCTGCCGATGACGAAGCGGCGGCAGTGGAAGGACCCCAACATCAAAGGGGGCGTGCGAGTCGAGGACTGGCGCCACGCGGCGGCCCGCGCCGCCGGTGAATTCCTGCTTCAGACGATTGCCAGTTTCCCAGATGAGCCCGCGCTTGAGGTGGATGCCTTCCGGCAGGGGGACCGCGAGGGGGTGGTGAAGCTCTACCACTACAAGCTCTACCGCGTCGCCGTGACGGAGGGAACGCCCCTGGTGCCCGGGCTCCGAAGCGAATGGCTGACCTGGGTGGACCTCCAAAACCCGAACCGCGAGCCGATCTCGCCGACGGCGCGAGAGCTGCTGAAGCGGCACGGCCCCATCTGAGCGGGAGTGGCCGGGAGCGCGCCGAGGGATTTCTGCAGGGGCCGCGTGACGATGCGTCAATCGCTTGGTGCCCTGGCGCTGATCCGCAAGGAAGCTGAGGAGGGCACGCTGTGGCTTGCGCGATGGAACCGCCACTGGCGGGCCTACAGCTTCGTCGGCGGCCACAAGCGGCCCGACGAGACCTTCCGCGAATGCGTGATCCGCGAGGTGGGCGAGGAATTGGGCCTCCGCGAGGAGAGCGACCGCACGGTTGCCCCTCAGCCCCTCGCCCATCTCGACTACACGGCCTGGTCCGAGAGCGCCCAGGCCGAGACGGCCTATACGATGGAGCTCTTCGACGTCGAACTGACAAGCGACACGGCACGCCGTGCCGTGGACGCGGATTCCGCCTGCCGCTGGCTGACCGAGGCCGAGGTGCGCGCCCGCCGCTGCGCTGACGGCCAGCCGGTGAGCCGGACGATGGGGGAACTACTCACTAGAGCCGGCGCTGTGAGGCAAAGCACCGGGTGAGGCGGTGCAATGCACCCGCCAGCTCCGTCACGCTGCTTGGAGGGCTAGCAAATGGGTCCCCGGATTACCTGGATGGACCGGGCTCTGGAGAAGGTGCGCGACGACCTGGTTCCCAAACTCACGCGAGAGATTCGGGCGACGTTCCGAGGGGCACTGTTCGTTGTCGTCTACGACGCCCATTGGGGGTATACCTGCGATCAAGAGCACAGGATCGTGCTTGGCGTCGAAGTACGGTCCAAAGACTCCTGCCGCAGTCATATCCTCAAGATAGGCTCCGCACAGGAAGTCGCCAACGACTTCAGGGGCTGGCAGAAGTGTATGCTGAAGCGCAACTTCTCGAGCCGGATCTTTGTTTCCGTGAGCCGGAAGAAGCTGCGCAGGAACCGGTTCGCCATCGTGTACCAGGATGCGTACACGCTGTATGGTCCTGACGAGGTTGCAGTGCCACTGGAAGACGTGACCCGCTGGGCAATCATGGATGACAAGCCGGATCCTGCCTCGGTGCAACGGGTGATTCGCCAGACGTATAGCGAATTGGCCCGGTGGTTCTACGCAGGTTCCCGTCCCCACGCGACGGGGGCGCTCCGGCACTACGAGCGACGCCTCAGCCGTGCCCTTCCGAAGTGGGTTTCAGAGGAGGAGCGGATCGAGCTACGCCAGGACCTGGCTTGGCTTCTGTACTGCCAAGGAATCGCCTGCCCAGACCCCTATGACTATGTGTGTTGGGCATTGGAACGGAAGCGGCTTCCTCAAACACTAGTCGGGAGATCCCATGGTGACTTGCACGCCCGTAACGTTCTCGTAGGCGTCCAACACGGTGAGGCACAGTTCCCCGCCGTCTTCGACTACGGTGACATGGACGAGCAGAACGTGCTCGTGTGGGATTTCGTGAAGCTCGAGACGGAACTGAAGGTCCGTTTCCTCGAGCGCCTCTACCAGGATGATGCAGCTCGGCGAGCGCTGGTGGCGAAGTTCCGAGAGCGACGCCAGCGGGACGGATGGCCGCCCGACCGGCGCCCTTCCCCAACGGCTGGACTGCGGGCGATTCGCGCCGACCGCCTGGCTTTCGCTCTCGCCTTCGAGTTGCTGCTCGCGGAGCGCACGACCTGGATCGGCGGCGTGGACGAAGCCTGCTCGCCTTCCCCCTCCTGGAGCCAAGCGATCACCGTGGACCCGAAGGTGGACCGAGCGCTAGCCATCCTGCTTCAGATCCGCCAGCAGGCCGCGTACTGGCTCGGGGAGAGGCAGCCGCAGCGGGGCTCCCGCCGGCTCTGGAGGGATGAGTACTACTTTGCTCTCACCGTGTACGGTCTCTGCACATCGAAGTTCGACTACACGCCCTACGAGACGGAGTTCGCTCTGGTCTCGGCGGTCATCGGTGCCGCTCAGATCCAGATGGCGCGAGCCGATCTCCGCGCTGCGCTGCTCGCCAAGCCCGTTCTCCCGTCACGCCGTCCCCCCAGAATCCGGCATCCCTATCCGTGCTACCGGGTGCCGCTCACTCATGCCCACGCCCTATGGACCGCCAAAAGGACCCGAGCCAACGTCCAGCGAGCCGTGGAGATCCTCAGTGACGCCGTGACGCACTTCCCTCACGCGGTTCCGTTGCTCCAGGAGTACGCGCTGGCTTTGGCCGAGGCCGGGCAGGACGTGAAGGCTGAGAAAGCCCTCCGGGGGGTTAAGGAGTTCTGTGCCGTCTTCCGCGATGAAGAGACGCTGTGTCGCATTGGCCGGACTCACAAGGATCTCGGTGACCGCGCCCTGGAGAGGCATCCGGTCCCGCTGGGCCGGATGAAGGATAGCCCTGGCTACCAGCACTACAAGACCGCATACGGCATCTACAAGGAAGCATTCGACATAAGGCAGTATTACTACCCCGGGATCAACGCCGCTACCCTGGCCTTCCTGATAGGCAACCGTGGAGATGCACGTCGCCTTGCCAAGGCGGTCCTGACGCAATGCGGCGAACTCGACGTGAGCCAGGAAGAGCCAGCCTGGGTGTTCCTGAGTGAAGGGGAAGCGTCCCTCCTGCTTGGTGAACGTCGCAAAGCAGCTAGCTTCTACGACCGAGCGCTTTCCCTCCTATCGGCAGACCAGGGGGGGTATGCCCAGAGCGCCTACAACCAAGTCTGCCGCCTCTGGTGGGCGCTCGGCGGAAGGACTGTACAGCCCGTCCTCGCGGTCTTCAAGCGCTGTCACTTCGAACTCGAGCGCGGTCCGCTCGGCAACTGCGGTCTGAGAAACGCTCCCGGAGCGAGGCGCCCGGCGAGACGCAAGCGGCCCGCGGGCAAGCCGCGCGCGAAATCGCTCCGCAAAGGAGGACTCCCCGCCGCGCCTTCGACCAAGCCGCACCCGCCTTCCACAAGAAGGCCCGTGAGGAAGCCCTCCAAGTGATACGCGTTCCAGGTGTAAATTACCGAACAAACAAAACATCCCGCCCGCCCTGCCCGCCCGCCCGACCGCCCCGTTTCGGGGGCTGAAACGCTGACGCGAGAGAGCACCCCGGGCTTGCTATTCTGGCGCGTCGTCGGGGCCGCCGCCGCCCCGTCGGGGCTTGCGATTTCGGAGCGAGGAGAGGGCCGGTGGGAAACCCCAGGCTTGTGGACGGGAAGGGGTTTGGGGGGCTGAGGGCGGAACGCCTGGCCCCCCAATGGGAAGGGACGGAGAGAGCGGGGAAAGGGCCCTCCGCCCCGCAGCCTGCCGCCCGATGGCTCGGCAGCGGGGGGCAGGGAGGAGAAGATCGTGTTCGACCGGTTCCACGTGATGCGGCACGTCTCGAAGGCGGTGGACGACGTGCGGCGTCGGGAGCACAAAGAGCTGTGGAGCCGGGGGGCGGGACGCTCAAGGGCACCCGGTACCTGTGGCTTTGGAACCCCGAGAACATCCCCGAGTGGCGTCGGCCCGACTTCGATGCCCTGCGGCGGAAGGACCTGAAGGTGAGCCGCGCCTGGGCGATCAAGGAGAACCTCCGGCAGCTCTGGGCGTGTGGGTCGGAGGAGGAGGCGCGGAACTTCTTCGCCCGCTGGTATGGGCGGGCGATGCGTTCGCGCCTAGCGCCGGTCGTGAAGGCGGCCCGGACGCTCAAGCACTACGTGGGTGGCGTTCTCCGAGCGCTGCGCCATCGGATCACCAACGCCTGCGTCGAGGGCATCAACAGCAAGATCGAGACCATCAAGAAGATGGCCTGCGGCTTCCGCAACCGCGAACACTACAAGACGGCCATCTACTTCCACTGCGGCGGCCTCGACCTTCACCCAGTTCCGGCGACGTAACCTCAGTCACCACAACCCCTGGGGGCTACCCACAAAGAACCCTGAAGCGGCTGTTGTTTGCAAATCTGCGCCTGGCACTCAGGCGCCGGGCAGAGCCACTTCGGCCAGGGCCTGGGCGGCCTCGGCCTCGCGGCGGGAGGGGTCCCAGCCGAGGGCGGTGCCGACTACCTCGGCCAGTTCCGCCACCACTGGGGGCGTGGCCAGGCCGCGTATGGCAATGGTGCTGCGGCGGCAGAGGAGGTCGGCCAGGTGCACGACCTGCTCGGCCGCGGCAAGCCGCTCGACCTCGCCCACCGTGTAGTCGGGCAGGCTCCTCAGAGGGGACCCGTCGCCGGCCGCGAATGCCTCGGCCGCCGTGCCGTAGCGGTCGAGGAGGGTGCCCACCCGCTCGCGGGGGAGGCCTGACTCCGCCGCGACGCGCTCGATCCACTGGGACCGTTGCTCATCGCCCTTCGGGAAGTCCCGTCCGCCGCCGATTGGGAGTTCGGCGGTCGAGCAGCGGCGCTGCGCGCCGAGGCGGGGCAGGAGCTTGTCGGCGACCTGTTCGGCGAAGGCGCGGAAGGTGGTCCACTTGCCGCCGATGAGGCAGAAGATGGGGAAGGGGCGGTCGCTCTCAGGCTCGAGGACGTGGATGCTGTGGCCGCGGCTGATGATGGCCGTGACCCCCTTGCCGCTCGCGGGCAGGGGCCGCACGCCGCAGAAGGCGTAGGCGATCTGCTCGCGGTGGACCTCGATGCCGGGGAAGACGCCTCTTAGCGTCGCCAGCATGTACGAAACCTCGCCCTCGTCGCACCGCGCCGCGTCGGGGTCGTCCACGCGGATGTCGGTCGAGCCCATGAGCACCTTGCCGCAGAAGGGGATGGCGATGCAGATGCGGCCGTCCGAGTGCTCGTAGTAGACCATGCGGCCGCCCAGGGCGGCGAGGAGTTCGCTGTTGTCCACGACCAGGTGCGAGCCTTTCGTGCCGCCCATGAAGTGCGTGGTCAACCCGAGCGCGGCGTTGGCCATGTCCACCCAGGCGCCCGTGGCGTTCACCACGATGCGGGGCCGCACGCAGGCGGTCTGGCCCGTGGTCTCGTCGGTCAGCATGACCGCTCCGACCTCGTGGTCCGCGTCTCCGACGCGGGTGGCCGCCGCGGAGCGGCGGGCCACGAGTTCCGGCCGGACGTAGTTGAGCGCGCGGCAGGCTGGGTTGGCCGCGCAGGCGTCCTGGAGCATTTCGATGCACAGGCGCTCGGCCTCGGAAATCTGCGCGTCCCAATAGGTCGCCGTCGCCTTGATGCGGGGGTTGAGGCCGGGCAGCTCGCGGAGGGACTTCGCCCTGCCCGTGAGGAAGTGGCGCGGCGTGCGGCGGCGCTTGCGGGTCACGAAGTCGTAGAAGGAGAGGCCGAGCTTGACCAGGAGCGCGCCACGCCCGCCTGGCCGGGCGTCGAAGCCGAGGAAGATGAGCGCCGAGCGCCAGGCCCCGCCGAGCCAGGAGAAGAGCGGTATCGTGGTCTTCTGCGGCGCCACGTAGTGCGGCGCGTTGTCGAGCAGGCGGTTGCGCTCGACGAGCGATTCGCGGACGAGCTTGAACTCGCGGCTCTCCAGGTAACGGAGGCCGCCGTGGATCATTCTCGACGCCTTCGAGCTTGCGCCCGCCACGTAGTCCGCCTTGTCCACCAGCAGGCACTCGACGCCCTGGAGTGCCAGTTCGCGGAACAGGCCCGCCCCGTTCACGCCCCCGCCGAGGATGAGGACGGGGATATCGGCGTCTTGCTTGAGCTCACGGAATGCTGTCGAGCGGTCATTCATCGGCAGTCACCACGCGGAACGCAACTCGTGGACTTCGAGGGAGAGGAGCTTCGCTGTGCCGCCCTTGGCGAATGCCTCGAGCGAGCGATTGTCGTCGGGCGGGATGGCGCCCACGGGCATGTAGATGCGGCCCGCGTTGGCGAAGACCTCGACCGATGTGCGGTCAACCAGAATCTCCAGGCGAATCTTCCCGCCCTCGGGCTTGAGCGGCGCCTTGCAGCCCTTGGCGTCGAGCTGCTGGGCCTTCGCGTCGTAGGCCACGGGCGTGCCGCGAATGGTGAAGCCGGCCTGCGCCGCGTCGCCAGGCTCGATCTCCGCGACGATGTGGAACAGGTCGCCCTCGATGCCCTTGAGCGGGTTGTCGCCCTCCTTCAGCGTCAGGCCCGACCAGGCGTGCTTCTTAGCGTGAAGCAGCTCGATCTCGCGGACCGGCTCGGCGAACATGCGGACGCCTTCCTCGGTCGCCCGCAGTGTGAGGACGACGGGGAAGTTCATCATCTGGTTGAAGGGCATGTCCTTGTGGTCGATGCGGCCCCAGGCGATCTGGATGCGGCGGCCGTCCTCGGGCGGGATGTCGCTGAAGGTCTGCGAGGCGTAGAAGCAGTTGCCCCAGTTGAAGCGATGCTTGCCCTGATGGTCGGGCGTGAACGCCTTGCCGTCGAATGAGCCGACGGCGTAAGCCCCGTCGGCGGCATACACGATCCACCTGGTCTTCGCCTTGTCGCCATCCACGGGCAGCTCGAAGATCTCGGGGCACTCGTAGTATCCCTCGGCCCGGCTCTGGAAGGTCCAGTCCTTCAGGTTCGGCGAGGTATGGAAGGCGATCCAGCGCTTCCCCTGGAACTCGTCGTAGACGGCCATGACCCAGTGGCCGGAGGGAGCTGGATGGGTGGATGATTGGATGGATGGATGAATGGGCTTCTTCTCCTTCTTCCCATCCATTCCTCCATTCATCCATCCATCCCTTCCTCCGTACCAGATGAGCTTGGGGTCGCGGCCCGCGTGCTTGACGACGGGGTTGCCCTCATAGTCCGTGAACGTGCGGCCGCGGTCGAGGGAGTAGGCGATGGCCTCGCCGCGGCCGGTGCTGGTGTAGGCGGCCACGAGCACGTCCTCGTCGCCCTTCTTCCAGCCGCCCGTGTTCGCCTTGTCCACCACGGCGCTGCCGCTGAACACCCAGTCGCCGTAGCGGAAGGGGTAGATGGCGATGGGCAGCTCGGTCCAGCGCACGAGGTCCTTGCTCACTGCGTGGCCCCAGTGCATGTTGCCCCAGCTCCAGCCGTAGGGGTTGTGCTGGTAGTAGAGGTGGTATTCGCCCTTGTGGAAGACCAGGCCGTTGGGATCGTTGTTCCAGCCGCGGCGGGAGGAGAAGTGGAACTGCGGGCGGTGCTTCTCCTTGTAGAGGTTCGCGGCGTCGGGCACGTCGTCGGCCTGGACGATGGCGTCGAGGGCCTTCGACTCCTCGGGCAGGCGGCCGACGTCAATCCTGGCCTTCTGGCCCTTG
>VGYV01000358.1 GCA_016872855.1 Planctomycetota bacterium | reverse complement strand
ATCGCCCAGCTCGTTGGCGATCTGTGCCGCGGGCACGGCGACGAGGCGTCCCGGCACCGCGGCGGGCTCGGCCTTGACCATCGTGGAGTTCACCACGGCCAACCCGTCAGGGCGGAGGCTGGGGGCGAAGTAGTCCCAGGAAATCTGGTTCATCGCCAGCAGCGTGTCGGGCTGGGCGATGACGGGGGAGAAGATGTCGTCGGAGGAGACGATGACGTGGCAGTTGGCCCTGCCGCCGCGCACTTCGGGGCCATAGGCGGGGAAGTAGGTGACGTTGAACCCCTCGTCCATCATTGCCTGGGCCAGGAGCTTGCCGGTGAAGATGACGCCCTGGCCGCCGAAGCCTGCGACGATGACGCGCTCAAGCACGCTCGTGTCCTCGTGTGGTTGGATGGGTGGATGAGTGGATGGGTGGATGAATGCAAGCGAGAAGGAGCCGCTCTCTCATCCATCCATTCATCCAATCATCCATTCATCCTTCCCCGTGTCAAGCCTCGCGCGTCTCCCAGTCCCGGAAGACGCCGAGCGGGTATATCTTCGTCATCTCCTCCTCGATGAAGCGCAGAGCATCGAGGGGGCTCATGCGCCAGTAGGTCGGGCATGGGGAGAGGAACTCGACGAGTGCGTAGGCGTTGCGCTCGATCTGGGTGAGGAAGCCCTTGCGGACGGCTCGCTTGGCGTCGCGGATGCGGTCGGGGCTGGAGAGGGCGACGCGCTCGATGTAGGCCGGGCCATCGAGCGTGGCGAGCAACTCGCACACGCGCATGGGGTGGCCGTGGTAGCCGGCGTTGCGGCCCACGGGGGTGGTGGTGGTCTTCTGCGCGAGCATGGTCGTGGGGGCCATCTGGCCGCCTGTCATGCCGTAGACGGCGTTGTTGACGAAGAAGACGGTGATGGGCTCGCCGCGGTTGGCCACGTGGAGGGTCTCGGCGGTGCCGATGGCGGCGAGATCGCCGTCGCCCTGGTAGGAGAAGGCGACACATTCGGGCCGCACGCGCTTGATGGCCGCGATCGCCTCGGGCGTGCGGCCGTGGGCCGGCTCGCACATGTCCACTTTCAGGTATTGGTGGGCGAGGACGGCGCAGCCGACGGGCGCGGCGCCAATGGTGCGGCCGCGAATGCCCAGCTCATCAATCACCTCGGCGAGCAGGCGGTGCACGATGCCGTGGCCGCAGCCAGCACAGTAGTGCGTCAGGCAGTGAGTCAGGGTATCGGGGCGCTCGTAGAGCGGCTTCATTACTTCACGCAACTCCTGGAGTTCGTAGTGCGGGCTTCAGCCCGTTCCGCCAAGAACGGCCTGAAGGCCGCACTACAAACCGGTTCCCTTCAGGAGGGCTGCGGCGCACTCGCAGACCTCGTCGGCTTCGGGGACAAAGGCCGGGCGGCCGAGGAGGGCGACGGGGCGCCGGCCGTCGAGCGCGAGGCGGACGTCCTGCGCCATCTGGCCCATGCTCATCTCGACGACGAGGACGCCGCGCGCGCCGGCGGCCGCGAGAGCGATGGCCTGCGAGGGGAACGGCCAGAGGGTGACGGGCCGGATGAGGCCGAGGCGCAGTCCGCGCTGGCGGCCCAGGGCCACCGCCTCGCGGCAGATGCGCGCACACGTGCCGTAGGCCACGAGCACCACCTCCGCGTCGTCCGCCGCCACGGCCTCCCAGCGCGGCTCATCGCGCTCGGCTTGGCGATAGGTCTCGAAGAGCAAGTAGTTGTGCTGCTCCAGCTCGCCGTCGCCCAGGTAGAGGGAGCGGATGCATTGGGGTTCGCGGCCCTCGCAGCCGGTGAGCGCCCAGGGCTTGGGGGGCGGAGGCGGGAACGGCTCGTCGGGGAGGACGAGCGGCTCCATCATCTGGCCGAGATAGGCGTCGGCGAGGACGATGGCGCACATGCGATAGCGGTCCGCCAGCTCGAAGGCCTTGGCCGTGAGGTCGAACATTTCCTGGACGCTGGCGGGAGCGAGGACGATGGAGCGGTAGTCGCCGTGGCCGCCGCCGCGGGTGGACTGCCAGTAGTCGCCCTGGGATGGCCCGATGTTGCCGAGGCCCGGCCCGCCGCGCTGGACGTTTACGACTACGGCTGGGAGGCGCGAGGCGGCGATGTAGGAGATGCCCTCCTGCTTGAGGCTGACGCCTGGGCTGGAGGAGGAGGTAATGGCGCGCTTGCCGGCGGCGCTGGCGCCGTAGACCATGCTGATGGCGGCCAGCTCGCTCTCGGCCTGGATGAAGACGCGGCCCAGCTCGGGCATGCGGCGGGCCATGTAGGCGGCGAACTCGTTCTGCGGGGTGATGGGGTAGCCGAAGTAGGCGTCGCAGCCGGCCTGGACCGCGCCCTCGGCCGCCGCCTCGTTGCCCGCCATCAGCACCTTGCCGGCCATAGGAGCCCGTCTCCCTCACTTGCCCACGCGGAGGCGGTCGCCCAAGTAGCGGGGGAGCTTGGCCTCCAGGATGCGGCGGTGCGTGTCCTCGACGTCGTAGGGCACCCGCCGAAAGGTCACTGTCTTCTCCCCCGTGTCCAGCACGGCGTAGGCCGCCTCGGGGTTGTTGTCGCGCGGCTGGCCCACGCTGCCTGGATTGATGAGGTAAGGGACCATGAACTTGAGCTTGAGGGTGTAGCCGGAGTCGATCTCGTAGATCACCTTGCCATCGCCGACGATGGTGGGCAGGTGGCTGTGGCCGAAGAAGCAGAGGTAGATGCCGGCGTAGTCCTCGCGGAGGCAGCGGTGGTTGAGGATGGCCGCCTCCTGGCTCAGGATGTACTCATCGCGGTCCCTGGGCGAGCCGTGGACCACCAGGACGCGGTCCTGGTAGAGAAGCGTGTCCTTCAGCCCTCCGAGGAAGGCCATGTCCTCGGCCGAGAGGCACCGGCGGGTGTATTCGACGGCCTCGGCGGTGGACGAGCGGATCTGGTCGGAGTTCTCGCCCAAGGCGTAGCGGTCGTGGTTGCCTCGGATGCATTGGATGGGCAGGCGGCCCAGGGTCTCGATGGCCTCGTGTGGGCTCGGCCCGTAGCCCACGACGTCGCCCATGCACAGGTAAGTGTCCACCCCCTCATGGTCGAGGGCCTCGAGCACGGCGTGCAGGGCGGCGAGGTTCGAGTGCAGGTCCGCGATGATGCCGTAGCGCAGCGGGGACGATGCCATAGTGCCGTATGTCCAGTGTGCCACGGTCGGCTCGCCCGACCGTGCACGGCGGGCACCAGCTTCGCTGGTCAAGCCAGCCGTGCCACAGGGCCTCAGGGGTCGGGGACACGGAGCAAGCGCACCGCGGCCTCAGGACACATGACCACGCAATGGCGACAGGCGCAACAGACAGCCCCTCCGAGCACCCGGGCCGTGTAGGCCCCGCGGCTGTTGGGCGCCGGCGAGAGCTCGATGGCCTGCTCCCGGCAGAAGGCCACGCACAGCCCGCAGCCCTTGCACAGGCCCTCGTCAATCTCGACCACGATCGTGGAGCGCGCTGCCGCTCCAGTGGAGTTTTTCGCGCAGGGTATCATAGTAGGTCCGGAGCCCGAGATCAATCAGCCGGAAGTCGCTCGCAGCACGGCGAAGAACCACGCGGTCGCCCCGGGCAACCTCCTGGTAGACCTGCCCGTCCACGGTCAGGCCCACGTCGGCAGGCGTCGCTTCCACCGACAGCTCGATCCGGCAGCTCGCCGGCATGACAACGGGACGGTTCGTGAGCGTGTGCGGGCAGATGGGGGTCACGACGAACGCATCCACGTGCGGCTCGATCACCGGCCCGCCAGCCGACAGCGAATGCGCCGTCGAGCCCGTCGGGGTTGACACAATCACGCCGTCCCCATTGTAAGTAGTTGCCCGCACCCCGTCAACCACCAAACCGATGGCCACCAGGCGCGACAGGGCGCCGCGCGAGAGCACCACGTCGTTGAGAGCTGTGTGCTCAGCGATGGCCTGCCCGTCCCGGCACAGGGTGCACGCCAGGCGCATGCGCGACGACAGGCGGTAGCGGCCCGCCAGGATGTCGTCGAAGCGCTCCCGGAACTGCTCGGGCGACACCTCAGCGAGGAAGCCGAACTTCCCCAGGTTCACGCCGATGGCTGAGATTTGGTTGCGGCCCAGGCGCCGCGCGACCGACAGGATGGCCCCGTCGCCCCCCAGGATGACGGCAAGGTCGGCCTCCACGTGCTCCAGCTCGCGGTCCAGCGCCAGGTCGAGCGCCACCACCTCGGCGCGCTCCCGCAGCCACGGCAACAGCTCCGCCACCGCGGCCGCCACCGCCGGCTTACCCGTGTTCCCCGACAGGATGATCCGCTTCATCGCGGCAGTCCCCCTGGTTTCTCGACTGGGGCGCTCAGCGCGGCAGAAAAGGGGGCATTCACCTTTTCGCCCCCCTGGGGCGCCGAAGGCTGCTCCGCAGAAAAGGAGAATGTCCCCTTTTCTGCACGCACCAGCTCGGCCACGTGGTCGGCGATGTCTCGCGCGCTCAGGCCCAGGCCCGCCAGCAACGCCTCGCGCGGCCCATGCTCCACGAACCGGTCGGGGATGCCCATCGCCTCGACACGGCAGGGCACGGGGCCGTGGGCACTGAGGGCCTCGAGCACCGCCGAGCCGAACCCGCCCGCCACGGCGTGCTCCTCCAGCGTCACGAGAAGCGGCACGCGCGAGGCCAGCGAGGCCAGGAGCGCCGCGTCCACGGGCTTGACGAACCGCGCGTTCACCACCGCCGCGTCAATCCCCCTGCGCGCCAGGAGGTCCGCCGCTTCCCACGCCGGGGCCACCATGGAGCCATAGGCCACGAGCGCCGCGTGGCTCCCCTCCCGCAGTAGCTCGGCCTGCCCGAGCTCCACCGGCGCCTCCTCCGGCCATGAGATGGCCGGAACCTGCGCCTTCGGGAACCGAATGGCCCACACGCGGCCGCTGGCCACCGCGGCCCGCAACAGGGCCTCCAGCTCTGCCCCGTCCTTGGGCGCGGCCAGCACGATGCCGGGCAGGTGGCGCAGGAACGCGATGTCGAACACCCCGTGGTGCGTCGGCCCGTCGGCGCCCACCAGGCCCGCCCGGTCCATGCACAGCACGGCCCCCACCCGCTGGAGGCACAGGTCGTGGAACACCTGGTCGTAGGAGCGCTGGAGGAACGTGGAGTAGATGGCCACCACTGGCCTGTGGCCCGCGATGGCGAGGCCGCCGGCGAACGTGACGGCGTGGGACTCGCAGATGCCCACGTCGAAGAACCGCTGCGGCCAGCGCCGCGCGAACTCCCCCAGCCCGGTCCCCCCCTCCATCGCCGCCGTGATCGCCACGATGTCCTCCCGCTCCTCGCCCAGGCGGCACAGGGCGTCCGAGAAGACCGCCGTGTAGCTTGGCCCCTCCTTCGCCCCGTTGGCCGGCTCCGGCTCGCACACCGGCAGCACAACCGGGCCGGCACTGTGGTAGCGGCTCGGGTCGCTCGCGGCCGCGGCGCTGCCGCGCCCCTTCTGCGTCAACACGTGGAGCAGAATCGGCCCTGAGAGTTGCTTCACGGCATTCAGCAGCGCGATAAGCTCGTCGAGCCGGTGGCCGTCCACCGGCCCGAACATGCGGAAGCCGATCTGGTCGAAGAGCGTCTCCGACCCGACGGCGACCTTGATGCTCTCCTTGAGCTGGCCCAGGGCCGCCTCGGCGTGGCCGCCAATGCCGGGCAGGCTGCGCAGGAAGCGCCGAAGCTCCCACTTCGCCTTGTTGTAGAACCGCGCCGTGCGGAACCGGTCCAGATACTGCGCGATGGCCCCCATGGTTCGGCCGATGGACATCCGGTTGTCGTTCAGCACGACCAGGATGTCCTTCCCCAGGGCGCCGGCGTGGTTGAGGGCCTCGAGGGCCACGCCATTCGTCAGCGCGCCATCGCCCACCACGGCCACCACGTGCCGCCGCCGCCCGGCCAGCACGTCGGCGCAAACCAGGCCGAGGGCCGTGGAAAGCGCTGTGCCCGCGTGCCCTGTAGTGACCGGGTCGTAGGGGCTTTCGAATCGGTTCGGGAACCCGCTCAGGCCCCCCTCCTGCCGCAGGGTGTGGAACTGCTCGTGGCGCCCGGTGAGCAGCTTGTGCGCATACGTCTGGTGCCCAACGTCCCACAGCAGGGCATCGCGGTCGAGGTCGAAGACGCGGTGGAGGGCCACGGTAAGTTCCACCGCCCCGAGGTTCGACGCCAGGTGGCCCCCGTTTGCGGCGACCACCCGGCAGATCTCCTCGCGCAGCTCCGCCACCAACTGCGGGAGCTGCTCCGCGCTCAGCCGCCGAACGTCCGCCGGGCCGTTGATCCCATCCAGTATCGTTCCCACGTCAACTCCACCCCACCCCATCTTTCTTACCACGTTCCGCGGCTTGGCGCAACCGTGGCTCACCTCTTCCTGGCAACGACGTAGTGGGCCAGGTCGCGGAGGAGGTCGGCCGGGGGGCCGAAGGGGGCGAGCTCGGCCAGGGCCTGCTCGACTAGGGCAGAGGCACGCCGCCGCGACTCGGCCAGCCCGAAGACAGCAGGATAGGTGATCTTGCCGCCCGTCACGTCCTTCCCCGGCGTCTTGCCCAGTTGCTCGCTGGTGCACTCGACATCGAGGGCGTCGTCCGCGATCTGGAAGGCGACCCCGAGGAGTTCGCCAAAGCGGCCCAGCCGCGCCACCGTCTCCTCCGCCGCGTCGGCAGCCCTCGCGCCCAGGCGAAGTGCGGTGGCCATCAGGGCTGCGGTCTTGTGCCGATGGATGAACTCCACTCGCTCCGCGGTCGCCTCCTCGCCGGCGAGGTCCATGTCGGCCTGCTGCCCGGCAAGCATGCCGCCCACGCCCGCCCCGCGGGCGAGTTCAGCCACGAGGGCTGCTGCCCGCTGTTCGCACGGGGGCTGTGCCAGCACGTCGAAGGCCAGGGTGAGGAGCGCGTCGCCGGCCAGGATGGCGGTGGCCTCGCCGAATGCCTTGTGGCACGAGGGGCGCCCGCGGCGCAGGTCGTCGTCATCCATCGCAGGCAGGTCGTCGTGAATCAGGGAGTAGGTGTGCACAAGCTCGATGGCGCACGCGGGCGGGAGGGCGAGCTCGCGGGCGCCGTGGCACAGGTCGGAGGCGAGGAGCACGAGAGCGGGCCGCAGGCGCTTGCCGCCTGCAAAGACGCTGTAGCGCATGGCGTCCGCGAGGCGGCGCGCCGGGCCGCCGGGCGCGGGGAGGCAGCGCTCGAGAGCGGCATCCACAGCGCGCCCGCTCTCCGCCAGATACGCGGCCAGCCGCTCGGGCATCATGTCGCATCCTCGCGCGCGGACCCCTCCTTCCCTTCGAGCGGCGCGGTCCCAAACGTGCCGTCGGCGTTCTTGAGCAACACCTCGATTCGCTTCTCCGCCGCCGCAAGGATGGCGGCACACTCCTTGTGGGCGGCGACGCCGCGCTCGTAGCGCTCCAGCGCCTCCTCCAGCGTGAGCGTGCCGCTCTCGAGTTCCTCGACGATCTGCTCCAGGGTCTCCAGGTTCTTCTCAAACGTCGGCTTCTTGCCCATCGGCAGTCTCCACTTGCGACACCAGGCGGCCTGCGTGAAGCAGCGTCTCCACTCTCTGGCCGGCCTGGACCTCCCGGGCATCCCGGATGACCTGTCGGGTCTCGAGGGCGCGGGTGATTGAGTAGCCGCGTGCGAGGACGCGGCGGGGCCCGAGGGCCTCGAGGCGGCCTGCCGCGGTGGCGAGCCGCTCGCGGCACGACTCGATGCGGCGCCGCACGGCGAGGGCCGCGGCGCCGGCCAGGTCGTCGAGCCGCTGCTCGTGGCGGCGCACCATCTCCAGCGGCGCGCGGAAGCCGTAGCTGCCGCGCAGCCGCTCGAGCGCCGCCCGCGCCAGGTCCACCTGGCCCCGCAGGGCCGTGGCGAGGCGTCCCCGCAACTCCCCCAGCCGTTCGGCCAGCTCGCTCAGCTCGGGCAGGACGATCTCCGCGGCCTCGGTTGGCGTCAGCGCCCGCCGGTCCGCGACCAGGTCGGCGATCGTCACGTCAATCTCGTGGCCCACCGCCGAGATGATGGGCGTCTTGGAGGCGTAGATGGCGCGCGCCACCACCTCCTCATTGAAGGCCCACAAGTCCTCCAGGCTCCCGCCGCCGCGGCCCACGATCAGCACGTCCGCCCCGCCCCACTCGTTGAACTCGGCGATGGCCTGGGCAATCTCCTCCGCAGCACCCTCGCCCTGCACCCGCACAGGGCGCAACACCACATGGGCCGGCGGGAAGCGCCGGGCGAGCACCGTCAGGATATCCTTGATCGCCGCACCAGTGGGCGACGTGACGATGCCAACACACGCGGGCAAGAGCGGCAGCGGCTTCTTGTGCTCGGGGCGGAACAGCCCCTCCTTCTCCAACTTGTCCTTCAACTGGAGAAATGCGAGCTGGAGGGCGCCCATGCCCTTCGGCTTGATGGATGAGATGATGATCTGGTAGCTGCCGCGCGGCTCGTAGACCGTCAGGGCGCCCGTCACGATTACTTCCATGCCGTCCTCGAGGTCGAACCGCAGCCGCGCGGCTGAGCTCCGCCAGAGGACAGCAGCCACCTGTGCGCCGGAGTCCTTCAGGGTCAGATAGATGTGCCCGGAGGAGGGCCGCCGCAGGTTCGACACCTCGCCGACGACGCACACTGAGCCAAACTCGTCTTCGAGCGCGCGGCGGATGCGCCGGTTGAGCTCGGTGACGCTCAGTATCTCTTCGCCATCCGAAGGCAGCACGCCAGGCTCCTGCGAACCCGTTGTGGGCGGGGCCTCCGTGCCCCGCGCGGGGCAGAGACGCCCCGCCCACAGCGCGCGGGGCAGAGACGCCCCGCCCACAGCGCGCGGGGCAGAGACGCCCTGCCCACAGCGCGCGGGGCAGAGACG
>VGYV01000357.1 GCA_016872855.1 Planctomycetota bacterium | reverse complement strand
CTTGAGGGAGGGAGCCTGAAGCTCGAGGCGGGGCAGGACGAAGCGGCGGAGGTAGGCGAGGAACTGGGTGCGTGCGGCGCGCTGGGCCTCCTCCTCGCGGAGCGCGGCGTAGCGGCGGGCCTCGGGGGCGGGGACGTTTGGGCCGGCCATCAGGCGGTCGAGGCCCTCGCGCACGCGCTGGGCGAAGTAGGCCGCGCGGTCGGGCTCGGCCAAGCGGGTGAGCTCGCGCACGAGGTCGGCGTAGAGGTCGAGCCAGGCGGCGGCGGCCTCGGGTGCGCGCCCCAGGCGGGCAAGCGCGGCGGCGATCTGGTAGCGGGCGAGGACGGCCAGGGAGGGGCTGAAGGGCGCCACGTCGTCGCTGGTGAGGAGGCGGCGGTATTCGGCGATGGCCTCGTCGAGCTTGCCGGTGCGGAAGAGCGTGGCGGCGATGGCCTGGGTGGCGCGGATGCGTGCGGCTGGGGAGAGCGAGCGGTCGCGGTGGCGGCGGAGGGCCTGGACCAGTGCGGCGGGGTCTTCGGGCGGGGCGTCGGGCTTGGGCCGGCGCGCGGGGGCGGGGAAGGGCTCGGCCCACAGAAGCGTCTCGGCCACGGGCGGGAGGGCCTCGGGCTCGTGGGGGTAGAGCATGGCGCCGCGGGCGTCGAGGGGCAGGCGGCGGTCGAGCAGGCGGGCCTCGTCGAGGAGGAACAGCTCCTCGGCGAGGGGCGACTGGCGGCGGAGGCGTTCGAGCGTGGCGGGGACCTGTTGGAGGGGCAGGCGGTCGGCCTCGTCGCGGAGGCGCTTCTCGGCGGCGGCCACGCGGGCCTCCACGTCCTCGGCGGCGTCGCGTGCCGCGGCCGCGTATTGCTCGGCCAGGCTCTGCTCGAGCTGGAGCTTGAGGTCCAGCGTCAGCTTCAGCCCCACCAGCGTGAGGACCAGGCTGGGCAGGATGATGGCCAGGACGGCGAGCGCCACGATCTTGCGGATCGAGATGTGTGAGGCATACCGCCGCATAGAGATGCCCCAAAGACTGCCTGAAGGCAGGACTCCAAACGAGGATGCCCGCCCGTTTGGAGTCCTGCCTTCAGGCAGTCTTGGCTTCGCTGAGCCGCATCGCCCAGAGCCACTCAGAAGCTCTTCCGCTGGAGCACGGTCTCATAGGTCTCAGAGTTCGCAGCCTCGGGCGGAGAGTTCGGGTCACCCCAGTGGACGAGCAGCGAGAGTCTGTAGTAGCTGGTGCCGCCGTAGAGCGGGGTGAAGGTCGCAGTGTAGTAGAAGCCGGGGAAGTCCGTGTGAGTGGCCTTGTCGGGCGGGGCCACTGTGGGGTCGCGGGGGTCCGTGGAGTTCTCGTAGACCTTGAGGTCGGCCTGGAGCTGGTTGATCACCGTCTCGGCCAGCATTGCGGCGCGGGTGCGGTCGAGCGCGCGCTTGTGCGAGCGCATGCCCATCGCAAAGAGAAAAAGCACCGCCGTGATGCTCAGGGCCAGGATGCCGATGGCCATGAGCACCTCGAGGATGGTAAAGCCGCCCGCGGCTTTACCATCATTTCCGATTTCCGATTTCCGATTTCCGATTCTCATACCCCAAAACCTCAGCTCACGGCCGCGTCAGGCATATTCTGCCTTCCAATCGGCAATTGGAAATCGGCAATCGGCAATGCCTACCGCTCCCAGTGGTGGTACGCGGGGATGCGGACGGTGAAGAGTGAGACGATTCCGCGATAGACCTCTGCGCCTGCGGCGTGGGGCGCCGGCCTGGTGCCCCGCGCGCCGCGGCAGGCCTCGGCGCGGGGGAGGATGAAATCGGTGTCGGAGCCGACGCCGCTGTAGAACAGCCATTCGCCGTCAATCTTGATGAAGTGGCGCGGGTCGCGCGCGAAGGCGTCAGGGGGCTGCACGTGGCCGTCCTTCTCTCTCAGGTCGAAGCCGCGCTGCACGGCGTCGAAGCCCTGGGTGCTTGCCACCACGAGCGGGGCCTCATCGGTGCTGGGGTAGTTGTCGCCAATCGCCTGGGCCAGCCCGGTCGTCGTCCGCCGCCCGCGGTCGGGCTCCAGCACGGCCGTCACCTGCACCTGCTCGGGCAGGTAGCGGCTCGAAAGCCACTCCGTGCTCGCCGAGCGCTGGGTGGTGGCATCGTAGTTCGGCCCGAGGTCGGGGCGGTCCTCCCACGTCGTGGTGTCGGCGCCCCAGAAGCTCAGGCCCAGGTGCAACACGTTGGGCACGAAGGTCTGCTCCCCGTACCTCTTTATCAGCTTCTCGTCGTCCTGGACCAGCGCGACGACATTGGGGAGGGGGAGCTCGCCCACCGCAATGTCCGCGCTCCGTGCCGTTGGGATGGGCGCGACGAAGGTTCGGCGCACGACCCCGAGCCCCGGCTTGCCGAGGCTGGCGTCGTAGGGCTTGAAGCGGTAGACCACCTGGGCGCGGCCCGTCACCTCCGTCCCGGCCCTCTCGGCTTCGGGCGGCAGCGTGCGGGTGAAAGTGACCATTTGCGCGCCGTCCTTGAACCAGGCGGCGAAGGTCGGCCGCGGCTGCGGCGGCAGGGCGTCGCGCGCGCGATAGCAGTCCAGCACCAGCACCGGCCGCCCCCCCGCGCGCATCCTGTCGCTGGCGAGGAAGCGCGCGCCGCCGTGGGGGTCGCTGCTGCTGGCGAGTTCGGCCTTGATGAACAGGGTGTTCCCGCGCAGCGCATCGGGGAAGGCCGGCGAGATGTCGCTCTCCCCGCCCCCGAGCGCCAGGCCGTTGCGCGTGGTCTCACCGTTGACCGTCCGCTCCCCGTTGACGTCGGCGAAAACCCGCCACCGCGGGTCGTTGTCGGGCGGCGGGTCCTGGGTGTCGGGCAGCGCCGGGTCGCTGGGCGCGACGAGCACGCGGGCGGCGGAAGCGGCGTCGAGCGCATCTGTCCGCGCCTGGAGTAGCGCGGCGCCGATGGCGAAGGGCGCGCGGATGCGCAGGATGACCGTGCCCGAGCCGCCGAAGTAGCTCAGGTCGCGCCCGTTCGCCAGGCCAGGCGCCAGCCACTCCTTCAAGCCGGACGTTGGGTCCACAACGATGGAGGGGTGTCCGGGCAGGTCATGAAGCGTGTCGAGGACAAGGTGGAAGTCGGGGGGCGGGGGCTGGTCGAGGATGGCGGCGGCCAGGTCGTCGGCGAGCTGGCGCTGGAGGGCCTGGAGGCGTTCGTTGGCCTGGCGGCCTGCCTCGCCCTGTCGCCAGGCGCCCATCGCGGCGCCCATGAGGCCGACGAGCGCGGTGCCGAGGATGACGAAGACGCCCATGGCGACGAGGATTTCGACGAGGGTGAAGCCGCCGCGGCCATTGCCGATTGCCGATTGCCGATTGCCGATTTCAGAACAGACCATTCCCTGTCCTAGACCTCTTCTTCTCCTTCTGCAATCGGAAATCGGAAATCGGAAATCGGAAATGCTCAATATGGCATCTCCCTGTGTTCCAGCACCCGCGTCGGGGCCTTGTACTTCAGCGTGATCGTGTCCACCCACGGCGTGCGCCAGGGGATGTTGTAGTTGGGCGGCGAGCCCTCGGCCGTCGGGTAGTCGTTGTACTTGAAGTAGACGCGCAGGCGGATGCGGTCGGCGTACTGGCCCAGCGGGGTGCTGGAGTCCTTGGCGTTGATGTAGTTGTTCGCCGCCGGATCGTCGAAGAGGTAGATGACAGGCTTCTTCAGGCGATAGCCGGGCGGGCTGTAGACCACGTCCGCGCGGCCCGGCACGGCGTCCCAGCGGACGGGCTGGGCGACGGGCTTGCTCGTGGCGGGGTCGTTCGCCGTGTCGTCCCAGGCCGGGGCGTTGTCGAGCTGGACGAGGACCTGCACGTCCCACGGGTCGCTGGCGGTGAGTGGCTTGCTGCCGAGGCCCGGGACGTCGGGGTTGCTGCTCACAAGCGTCCCCTCGGCTTCATCGTACTTGAGTTCGTGCCATTTCACCTGGGACCAGAGGGCGCCGGGGAGGGAGTAGGCGAACTCCCAGTAGCCGACGGGGGCCGAGGCGCGGTGGGGGGTGAACTCGCCCGTGTTGGAGATGGGGTAGCGGTCGTGGTAGCGGGCCTCGCGGAGGCGGACGATGCGGCGGTAGAAGGGCTGGGAGCCGGACGCGAAGTCGTCGGCGAAGCTGTAGTAGCGTGGCTCCTCGTCCTGCGGGTCCACGGCGGCGAGGGCGTCTTCGAGGTAGCTCGCGCGGCTCGTCCCGTAGCGCTGGCGGAGGAGCTTGATGCCGGTGAGGACCGGCACGTCCCTGTAGCCCTCGGTGGTCGTGGGGTCGGGCAGCCGGGCGGTCCAGATGGGGGAGCCGCCGCTGCGGTCCTGGGCGTAGCCGAGGATTTCGTTGCCGATCTGGACGTAGCCCTCGGCGGGGAAGTTGTCGTGGTATTCGACGACGATGCCGTATTCGTATTCGGGCTTCGAGATGTCGAAGCGGGCATCGTCGTCGGCCAGGGCCTTGATCCTGCCATCCTCGAGAAGGAGGCGGCCGAACTCGTCGCGCTGGAGCTTGATCATCTTGCGTGGGGCGAGGGCGCAATGGATGTGGTCGAGCGGGTTCACGCGGGCGCCCAGGGCGTGGGCGTCCGCCGCCGTGCCCAGGCTCGCCCGCTCGAGGATGAGCAACTCGACGCTAATCACGCTCACGGAAGCGCTGGACGACTTGCCGTCGGTGTCCAGGAACCAACTGCTCGCGAGCGCAGGGTCGTACATCTGCACCTTCTGGGCCGTGGAGTCGAGGATGCCGCGATGGGTGAGTGTGATTTCGAGCGCGCCTTTGCCCGCGTCGTAGCGCTTGCCGCTGAAGAACACGCGCTCCTCGTGGCCGATGTGGTCGCTGGAGTTCACCAGTTCGCCCTTGGCGTTGCGCACCTCCTCGCCCTTCTGGATGTCGGCCTCGATGGCGTCCCACGTGACGCCGTAGGTGCCCATGATCCACTTGATGGTTTCCCAATATTTCAGGTTGGCCCAGGCGTTGGAGATGGTGAGGTAGCCCATGTCGGGGAAGTCTTTGGCCTCCTCCTCGGTGAGGTCGAGGTAGAGAGAGGTGCCGGTTCTGCTCAGGACGGTGATGAGGCCGTTCGCGTCGGGCTCCGAGCCGCCGGTGAGCTTGATGGGGGCGGAGGTGCGTCCCTCGGGCCGGCGGTAGACGACGCGGTAGAAGACCACCTCGTCGTCAATCTTGGCGTAGCCTTCGAGGGGCCAGGAGCCGACGTGGCCGTTGTGGTGGAAGCGGTAGGGTTCGGTGGCGCCCTGTGGGCTGAACTCTTCGAGGTTGCCGATGCGGATGTAGAAGGGGGGCGCTGCGGCGGCGGGGATGCCGCCGAAGTC
Organism: Planctomycetota bacterium; assembly: GCA_016872855.1. Classification (GTDB taxonomy): domain Bacteria; phylum Planctomycetota; class PUPC01; order DSUN01; family DSUN01; genus DSUN01. Next base: position 3,540 of record VGYV01000357.1, on the reverse strand, counting down.
GCGCACCTCTTTCGCCGCGCTCGGCGCGCCGCCCGTCAGCTTGCAGTCCCACAGCCGCGCGATGCCGAGGGCGGCGGAGTGTATCTTCACCTCATCGAATGTGGCGTTGGCCGGACGCTCGGGCTCGCCCGTGCCCAGCCCGCCGCCGTCCGTGGCTGGCTTGGCCGGGTCGCCGTCCTTGTACATCGTGTCGCTGCCCAGGTAGGAATAGCGGTCGGGCTTGATGGGCATCGAGGAGGGGAACTTGAGGAGGCGCGGGCGGTTGGCATAGACGAAGCTCTTGGTGATCGAGATGGACTCCCGGAAGGCGAACATGCGGCCCCAGCCGTGGTGGACCCAGTGGTCCTCGCGCTGGCCCGTGTTGTCGGTCAGCGTCACCTCGTCGTGGCTCCCCTTCACCAGGTCAATGTCCTTGTCCATCACGTGGATGTAGCCGGAGCAGAAGAAGACGGGCATGATCTTGGCATCCTTGGCGGGGAAGGGCACGGGCGAGCGGGGGGCGGTGGTCGAGTCGCCCGTGTTGGCCGCGCAGCGGGTGATGCCGTAGAGGAACTTGTGTGCGAGAATCTTCTCCTCAAGCTGCCGGTCCTCGTCGGCCACGTAGGTGGCGGGGAAGATGGGGCGGACGAACTGGATCCATTCGAACTTGTTCGGGTCCACGTCAATGGCCAACGGCTCTGTGGCGCTTCGGAAGCCGATCTGGAAGATGCCGAGGCCCTTGCGCTCGACCAGTTCGTCCACCGTGGCGTCGGTGCCGACGAGTTCGTGGGTGATGGTCTCGACGCCGCGGTGGCCGCGGGGCAGGTCGTGGTTGCTGGAGAGCTTGATGCAGTCGAGGCGCAGCTTGGCGCCCTCGACGATGTCGGCCCGGGTCGTGCCGAAGCAGGCGCGGCAGCCGGCATATGCGGTCGCCGTCTCATCGAAGCCCGCGATGTAGCCGATGTACCAGGCGATCTGCCGCCGGTCGTCCTCGGGCGTCTTTGGGTCGTCCACGTCGTCGGGGTGGTAGCGCCAGACGAGGACGACGCCGGCCTTCGAGAACTTGATGGCCTCGCGTTCCGCGCCTTGCAGCGGTTTGGTGGGGTCGAGGGCCTCAAGGGTCACCAGACCAATGCCGTCCGTGGCGTCCTCGACCACGCGCGCGGCGATGCTCGGCCGCTGGGGAGGAACGGTCCAGGTGAGCATCGAGAGGAAGCCGGGGTTGGCGAGGACGGTGTCGAACTTCTCCTGGTCGTCAGCGATTGCCCCGCGGTCCTTGGCGGAGGGGACGATCCACTTCTCGCTGGCGAAGAGGGGCAGCCAGTCGCTCGAGGGAATCGTGTTGTTGGGGTTGCCGGTCCATGCCTGATAGCAGTCCGTGGATGGGTTCCAGAACTGGTTCGTGCCGTCGGCGGTGGAGGTCGTGGGAGCGGGTGCGCCGGTGGGGTTCGTCTCGTCGGCGTCGTCCACCGTGGCCTGTGGGAAGGAGGCGGGCAGGTCGGCGAGGAGGAACGGCTCCCTGTCGGCGGCCATCATGCCGTCGAGCAGGTGCTCGACGTCCTGGTAGCCGCCCTGGGAGTTGTCCTTGTGGATGTAGTCCACGTAGCCGTGGAGCTCGATGCGTGCGCCGTCGGGAAGGACGCGTGCCTGGGTGCCGCGGGAGCCGCGTCCGATGGGCTTGCCCATGCCGTCGAGCATGATGGAGAAGGCTCCGTTGACGCCGCCGATGTATTCGAAGATTTCGCCGAAGCCGTAGGCGGGGCCGGCGACGGGCCAGGGCTGCAGGCGGAAGACGCTTGTCGTGTTCGGGTCATCGGTTGCCGCGCCGGTGCAGGGGATGCTCGCCGCGTCGGCGGCGGCGCCCGTGGTGCGTGCGACTGGGAAGTAGCGGCCCACGCTGCGGCCGTTGATGAAGAGGCCCATCTCGTTGTAGCGGATGCCCTTCACGCTCATCACCACGTGATACCAGCGGTCGGGCAGGAGCTGAATGCCGTCGGGCGGCGTCGAATCGCGGCCCACGCGGCAGCGCACCTGGGCGGCGATGGGCTGATTCGTCGAATCGCACACGTGGAGCACGATGTCGCCGCTCGCCCCGTCCCGCCCGTAGTACATGAGCACCAGGCGGTTGCTCCACGACTGCTGGCCCAAGTCGAAGAGCACGCGGTCGAGCGAGTAGTCGAACCTCGGGCTTCCCCCCACTTTGGGGTCGGAGTCGAACTTCACCCACATCTCGACGACGAGGGGCTGGACGACGAAGCCGCTGTGAGGCACGTTGTTCAACTCGATGGTCTTGCCCTCGGCGTCCTTGCCCTCGGCGCGGGCGTGGTAGACGAGGGTGCCGGTCCGGAACGTGCCGTCGGGCAGCTCGACCTTGCCGACGTGGATGCCCTCCGGCGTCAGATCGGAGTCGTCGCCGGGCTCGGTGCGGGCGGTTGTGAGGTCCTTGAACGGCTCGGGCCACACGCTGCCGGTGGCGCCCTTCAGCACGTCGTCCTGGAGCGGGCCGTTGAAGGGCAGGCTGAAGCGCCAGGGGAAGCGCACGGGGTCCGCGGGGTTACACTCGACGGGGAGCAGGCCCAGGCGGCCGTGGCGCGGGATGAGCACGGCCTCGGGCGGCTCGGTCGTGCGCGGCGCAATGTCCCTCACTTGCGTCGCGTTCGGCCAGGTGGCCTGGTGCTTCGCCATGTCCGCGTTGAACGGCTGCTCGAAGTGCACCTGCCGGTCAATCCGCAGGTCCAGCTCGACCGTGGGGGCGACCTGAGCGACCTGAGTGACCGTGTAGCGGGCCAGCTCGCGGCCGTCGGGGGCGTTCATCACGCCCGTGGCCTCGATGGTGTAGATGTTGAACGAGTGGGTGCACAGCGGGCTGGTGGTGGTGCCGCCCGTCACGGCGCCGCTCTGCGGGTCGAGCGTCACGTCCAGCACCGTGGTATTGCGGGGGTTGATGGCGTTGGCCCGGATGGCGGCCTTGCTGTCGGGCGTGAGCTTGCCCTCCTTCACCAGGTCCTCGAGCACGCCGCCGAGGTCGTGCGCGAGGTCTGCGAAGACCAGGCGCACCTCGGCCGGCTCCAGCGCGTCGTAGGCGCGGGCCACGTCCACGCGGCAGGTCGGCGCGTAGTCGGCGCTCGCCGAGACGCTCAGGCTCGCGCCCTCCTTCTTCCAGTAGCGGACCACGTCGCCCTCGATGGACACCCAGTAGCCGTCCACCTCCTTGTTCCCATCGGCGCTCTGGAGGGGCTGGGGCAGGAGCGTGGCGTTGTCGAGGGTGACGGTGGTGGAGTCTGTGGCCACGCTGGCGGCGAGCTTTGCGAAGACGCGGAGGCGGGCGATCAGGGCATCGAAGTTGTCGGTGTACGTCTCATCGGTCCCATCCCCGTCCCTGTCCAGCGTACGGGTGTCGTATCCGACGCCCTTGTGCAGCTCCTCGGCGGCGCCTGTCTGGCGGAGGCGGATGCCGCGCAGGAGCGCGCGGAGGACCTCGGCGGGGCACGTGTTGATGTTCACGGGATACTGCGTGACCGAGGCGGTCGAGGTCTCGCTCACGAATGGGGCGGAGTGGAC
>VGYV01000356.1 GCA_016872855.1 Planctomycetota bacterium | reverse complement strand
CGTGACGCCGAGTGCGGGCAGCGTGGCGAAGTACGCGCGCATCGAGCTGGCCGTCGCACTCTCCAACGTGGCGGCCACGAAGTTCTACGAGCCCGACCCCGCCTACGGCGGGCTGGACCTCTCCGCGACGTTCACCAGCCCCACCAATGCCACATGGAGCCTCAAGGGCTTCTACAACGGCTCGGCCTGGCTCGTCCGCTTCGCCCCCAACGAGGCCGGCGCTTGGGCCTATGCAGTGACGGCCACGGACCCGTCGGGCACGTCGAACACGGTGACGGGCGGGTTCGAATGCACCGCCTCAGTCTCCCCAGGCTGGGCCCGGATAGACGGCAGGTGCCTGCGCTTCGCCGAGGGCCAGGTGCTCTTCGGCGTGGGCCACAACACGGGCTGGCAGCTCGACGTGGAGCAGCCACCCCTGGCCAGCATGGCGGCCAAGGGCGAGAACCTGCTGAGCTTCTGGGTGGCCACGCCCTGGGCCGAGGCCGCCTGGGGCGCCGACTGGGCCGCCCGCACGCCCATCGAGAACGTCGCCGACGGCATCGGCAACTACAACCAGGCCGCCTGCGCCTACCTCGACGGCGTGGTCGAGCGCGCCGAGGCCGCGGGCGTGTGCCTCCTCCCCACCGTGTGGTCCCATGGCCAACTCCGCGCCGACGGCCATCCCTGGGGCGCGGGCTGGTGGTACAACAACGCCTACAGCGCCGTGTGCTCCGCCGCCGAGTTCTTCAACACCAACGGCACGGCGCAGTGGCGCTACCAGCGGAACTTCTACCGCTACCTCATCGCCCGCTGGGGCCACAGCCCGGCCATCGCCGGCTGGGTGGGCATCTGCGAGATGGACGGCACGAGCGGCTGGGTCGCCAACCAGTCGCAGGCCCTGGCCTGGTGCGCCGCGGTTCGCGACTACTTCCGGGCCAACGACCCCTTCCGCCGCAACGCCGCCGGCAAGACCCCGATGGCCGGCACCCGCGTGAACGCCGCCTCGTGGGAGAGCGGCTTCGACCTGCGGGCGACCGACTCTTATGCGAGCGAGGCGAGCGACCTGGGCGTCGCCCTCACCATCGCCACTGACACCCAGACGATGCGCGGCTCGGGGAAGCCCGGCTTCCACGCCGAGTTCGGCGGCAACGTCACCGCCGGCGCCACCCAGCCCACCCACCTCCACAACGGCATCTGGGCCGGCGCCGCCAACGGCGCGGCCATGACCCCGCTCGTCTGGTGCGACGGCGGCAGCTTCCCCATGCTCACCGCCGCCATGCAGGACCACCTCCAGTACCTCGCCCAGTTCATGGCCGGCATTGACTACCTGGGCAACGCCAGCCTTGGCGCCGCCTCCGTGAGCATCAACGACTCCAACTGCCGCGGGTGGGGCATGAAGCTGGCCGACCGGGGCTACGCCTGGGTTCAGAACAAGGTGGGCGGCACCCTAGGCGGCCAGACCGTTTCCATCGGCGGCCTCGTTGCCGGCCACTACGCCGTCGCCTGGTTCGACGCTTGGGCCAGCGGCGCCACGCCCATCCAGGCCGCGACCATCGGCGTCTACGGCGACGGCGTGCTGCGGGCGGCCATCCCCGCCCTCGGCCGCGCCGACGTCGCTCTCAAGTTCACCAGCACCGGCAACACCGTGCCCACCGCGGCCGACGATGCCTACGCCGCGACCGAGGACACCCCGCTCGCCGTCGCCGCCCCTGGCGTCCTCGCCAACGACACCGACCCCGAGAACGACCCGCTGAGCGCCGTCCTGGTTGCCGCCCCCGGCCACGGCTCCGTGACGCTCAACGCCAACGGCTCGTTCACCTACACTCCCGCTGCCAACTACCACGGACTCGACACCTTCACCTACAAGGCGAGCGACGGCTGGGCCGACAGCAACACCGCCACAGTCGCCATCAACGTCGGCTCCGTCAACGACCCGCCCATCGCCTCGTCCGACCACTATTCGACGAACCAGAACCAGACCCTCAACGTGGCGGCTCCGGGCGTCCTGGGCAACGACACCGATGCGGATGGCGATTCCCTGATGGCCATCCTGGCCACCGGCCCCTCCCACGGCTCCGTGACGCTCAATGCCAACGGCTCATTCACCTACACCCCCACCACGGGCTACACGGGGAGCGACTTCTTCACCTACGAGGCCTACGACGGCACGACCCTCTCCAACGAGACCACGGTGACGATCACCGTCAATGCCGCCGCCCCCACGGCCGTCCTCACCATCGCCATGTCGAAGACTGTCTACACTTCCTACTGGAAGGCGAAGGCCACGGTAACGGTGAAGGACGCGGCTGGCAAGGCCATCGCCAGCGCCACGGTGAAGGGCCACTGGAGCGGCGTCACGACCGGCAACGCGACCGGCACCACGAACAGCAAGGGCCAGGTGAGCTTCACCAGCGCCAACATCACCGTCAGCGGCACCGCCACGTTCACCGTGGACAGCGTGACGAAGGGCGGGACCACGTACACGCTGACGGGCCAGACGAGCGGCTCGATCACCGGCGCGCCGAGGAGGTGAGCGTCCGCGGCCTGAGTAGTTTCCGTTGCGGAAAGCCCCGGTTTGGAGTGCGGCCTTCAGGCCGTATCTTGGATTGGCGGGGTGGCCGCGAGGATACGGGCTGAAGCCCGCACTCCGAACGGGCACCCTCGTGCGAGGCGCTTTCCGCAACAGAGACCATTTGGGCGCGGCGCCAAGGGCGCGGGACATGCTCGGGCAGCCTTCGCCTCGGGTGCGCCGAATCGCAAGGACTACACCGTGAGACGCACGACAAAGCGGGTGCTGATCGCCGCGTGTGCCGTTGTGGGCGCGGCGGCCATCGCCGCAGGGGGCTTCTACGTCCTGAGAGGCTGCCTTCGCAGGGGGCGCGCGAGGCCCAAGAGCGTCCAGGCCGACCCCATCGTGGCCACGCCAGAGCCCCCGCTCGTGCGCCTGCCCGTCCAGTTCACCAGGGCCGGCGTGCCTGGCCGCATCGTCGAGGCGCTCGAGTACGTGGTCGGCAAGGGACGCGCCCAGGCGGCCGCGTGGCCCCTTCAGAGGCCGCGGTGCCTCTGCGTGATGGTGGACGGCGCGGAGCGCTTCTACGAGCTCGACCAGGGGATGAAGGCCGATGCCTTCGAGGGGCTGGCCGAGTGCGGCTTCCGCCCCCTCCCCCCCGCCATGACCCGCACGACGAGCAACTACCGCGCCGTCACTAAGCGGGCCGTCCCCGCCTTCAATGAGGACATTGACCGCATCCTCGTCCTCCTCTGCCCGCAGAAGGACTGGCCTACGGTCTCCCTCCGCTGGCCCCCCATCCCGGCCCGGCCGAAGTAGCTCGTGCTGCGCAACGCATGCCCAAGCGCAGCCTGGCACCTGTCTAGCCAGGCGACCGCTTGCCCCCTCTCCCTCGGGGAGAGGGTGGGGGTTAGGGTGCTTGCGTGCTCTCCAGTCTCGCGGAAGGCACCCTCACCCCGGCCCTCCCCCCAAGGGGGAGGGGGAAAAGCCCCTCTCGCCAAACACGTGCGCAGCTTGGGCGAGGCACCCCTGGTCCTCGGAGACAGACGGCGGGTGCCACGCCCGAACTTGTTTGGGCGTGCAGGAGCCGAGCAGAGCCTTCGTCAGAACGCGCCGCGGCCGCTGAGCACCGCGGGGACCGTCGCCAGCAGTATCCGCAGGTCCAGCCCCAGCGAACAGCGGTCCACGTACTCCAGGTCCAGCCGCATCATCTCGACGTAGGGCAGGTCGTTCCGCCCCCGCACCTGCCACAGGCCGGTGAGGCCGGGCGGCACGTCGTGCCGCCGCCGGTGCTCGGGGGCCAGGTGCGCCGCCTCGTCGAGCGGCAGCGGCCGCGGCCCCACCAGGCTCATCTGCCCAGCCAGCACGTTGAGGAGTTGCGGCAACTCGTCCAGGCTCGACCGCCGCAGGAAGCGCCCGAGGCGCGTGATGCGCGGGTCCCGACGCATCTTGAACACCGGGCCATCCATCTCCCCCAGGTGCGCCAGCTCGCGACGCCGCAGATCGGCGTCCTCACGCATCGAGCGGAACTTCAGAAGAGTGAACGGCTTGCCGCCGCGGCCGGCCCGGGCCTGGTGGAAGAAGACCGGCCCGCGCGAGGTGAGCTTCACCAGCAGCGCGACCAGCCCGAAAAGCCAGGAGACGACGACGAGGCCCAGCAGCGCCACCGCGATGTCCAGAGCCCGCTTCGCCGCCCGGTAGCACTTGGCGCTTGGCGCTTGCAGCTTGTTTGGCACTTGACGCTTGACAGTTGTTCCTTCCCGCATCTGTCCTCACGCGTGTTTGGCAGAAGTGGCTCTTCCCCCTCCCCCTTGGGGGGAGGGCCGGGGTGAGGGTGTCTTCCGTGGGGCCGGCGGGGATACAAGCACCCTCACCCCGCCCCTCTCCCCGAGGGAGAGGGAGCGAGGCCATCCCCGGGCTGCAGTCGCGCGCCTGCCGCCAGATGCGGGCTAGCCCTCCTTCTCCGCCCCCTTGGGGAGGCGCTGGCGCACGTATTCCACGATCTTCGACTGGGCAGCCGAGTCGCCCCAGCCCGACCAGAGGAACTCCGCGCCCACGTCGTACACGTCTGAGAACAGCCGCTTCTTGCACCACACCACCTTGGCGAGCGCCAGGATGGGGGCATCGAAGTCCGGCGAGTGCAGGTCAATCGCCACCATCGTCCCCGAGGCCATCTCCTCCTTCGTCTCCAGGCAAATCCCGCCCCCCGAGATGTCCACCGCGAGGCCCGACACGGAGCTTTGCTCGAACTCCTTGTCGCTTACCTGGCGGTACTCGACGGCCCAACCAGCCTTCACGCGTGGGAACTTGCGGCGCGTCATATTCTCCGCCTTTCCTCGCCCAAGGCGAAAAAGCCCATCCTGGCACGTCAAGCCAGCGAGCACACCCCTTACAGTCTACACTCCCCCCCGCCCATGTCAAGCGGCAAACGCGCCGGGGTGCAGTAACGGATTTGTGCGCCGCCCGCCCTCGTTCGTAGTTCGGCGTTTACGCGGTTCCTCTGTCGGCCCTGGCAGCCCTGAAGACCGCCTGAAGGCCGAACTACAAACAGGAACGCCCGCTTCGGCGTGCAAATCCGTTGCTGCACCCACGCGCCGCGCGGGCTGCGGGAAGGAGTTGTAGGCCGTTGCTGTTGCACGAGGGACGGCTCGCGCGGCAAGGCGAGTGGGGCGCCCCCCCCCGCCCAGTGGCGGGCGCGTGCGCGCAAATGACGAGCCACATTGAGCGACATTGGGCGCGAAGTGGCATGGGTGCGGTGCCAGCAGTGGGCAGCCGCCGCGCCACGGTTGCGGCCCGGGGCACCTTGGGCTATCCTGAAGTTGGTCCTGCCACGGCCACCACGGAGGAGGAGACTTCATGCCCGACTACCGCGATCTGATTGCCCTCGTGCGCAGTGCCAGGTCAGCGGTCCTACCCGCCGTGTGGGACATTGATGCGCTGAAGGCCCCCCGCCCCGGGCTCGACGGCCTGATGCCGCTCGTGCTCACGCAGCGCGAGGCGATGCGGCGCAAGCTGGCCGCCCGGGGCCAGGAGATGGAGCGCTGGGCAATGGCGATGGGGCCGGCCGAGGTGGCCGGGCTGCTGATGGGCTACGAGCGCTTCTACCTGGCCATGTACGACGACCCGAGGCGCTTGGCCGCCCTGATGCGGCTGGTCACCGACTTCCTCATCGCGTGGCTGCGGACGCAGGGCGCGGCGGCGGGCGGGGCGGAGGCGATGTGCGTGGCCGACCACGTGGTGAGCCAGGTGCCGCCGGCCCTCGTGGCCGAGTTCATCCTTCCCCACGAGAAGGCCATCTTTGCCGAGTTCCCGAAAGCCGTCCGCATCTACCACAACGAGGGCCGCCACTCCGACGAGCACATTGCGATGGTGCTGGAGTTTGGGGCGGACGTTTGGCACTTCGGCAGCGACGTTCACGCCCTGCCCGACCTCCTGGGCAAGGTGGGCGACCGCATCGTGCTCTTCGGCGGCCTCAACCCTCACGGCGTGCTCCGCAAGGGCACCCCGGACGACGTTCGGGCCGAGACCCGCGAGGTGCTCCGCCAGGCCGCCGGCCGCCGCCTGCTCCTCTCCTCCGGCACCGGCACCACGCCCGACACCCCGCTGGCCAACCTGCGGGCGATGGTGGCCTGCGCGACGCCGCATCCCGCTCTCGAGTAGTCAGCCCTTCATGATGTAGGCATCGCCCAGGGTCTCGCCGTGTTCCTTATACCACTCGACGAGCAGGCGGCGCCCCGCCTCCAACTGCGCGCGGCACGCGGGATCGGCGGCGCGGTTCCTCATCTCGCCAGGGTCCTGCTTCAGGTCCACCAGCAGTTCCCTGCGCTCCCCCGTGTCATAGACGCCGTACTTGAGATGGTCCCACATCACGAGGCGGGAGCGTTCGTTCTCGACGACGAGCGTGTCGCGCCAGGTCTTCGGCTCGCGGCCTTCGGCCAGGGGGCGGATGCTGCGGCCCTTCAGCTCGGGCGGCGGAGCGACGCCTGCGCAGTCGCACAGCGTTGGGATGAGGTCGAGGCCGTTCGACACCAGGTGCTCGCGGTCCACCGCGCCCGGCTTCGTCACGCCCTTCCAGCTCACGATGAGGGGGATGCGGCAGGCCTCCTCGTAGAGCATGGACTTGTGTTCGAGGCGGTGCGCGGCATCCATGTCGCCGTGGTCGCTGGTGAAGACGACGAGCGTGTCGTCCTCGCGTCCCGCCTCGCGGAGGGCTTTGAGGACGACGCCGATCTCGGCGTCCACGCGCTCGGTCAGGCGAGCGTAGGCCCAGCGGTGGAGGCGCCAGGTCTCCTCGCTCCACTGGCGGCGGGCGTAGGGGCGGAAGGGGCGCCAATCGGTCTTCTCGACCGCCTCGGGCTCGCCCTCGGGGATGCCGAAGTTCGGCGGCAGCGGCGGGCAGACGTCGCGGAAGAATGCCTCGCGGCTCATGCCCTCGGGCAGGGCAAGGGCCTCGGCGAGGCAGCGGCGCTCCACCGTCTCCTTCACCGCCTTGCCCTGGGAGCGCTCGTGGTCGTCTATCGCCATGTAGCAGATGTCGTGCGGGTTGATGAACGAGGCGACGAGGAGGAAGGGCTTGTCGTGCCTCCGCCGCAGGAAGGCGGCGCACGTGTCGGCCAGCTTGCCGCGCTCGTCCCAGGTCAGCATCGCCTCGAAGCCATAGTCAGCGACGTTGTTGGGGCGTCCCTGCGCGCCGGGGAAGTGCGTCTTCCCGCCATAGGCCGTGGCGTAGCCTGCGGCGCGGAGGACGGCGCCCATGCCGTTCCGCAGGACGGCCTCGGGCACGGGGTTGCGCAGTTGGTCGTTGCTCTCCATCCCGATGCGGCTGGGCATCACGCCGCTCAGGAGGCTGAAGCGTGACGGCACGCACACGGGGTTCGAGCAGTAGGCCCGCTCGAAGCGGGTGCCCGCGGCCGCCAGGCTATCCATGTGCGGGGTCTTCAGATACCGGTTGCCCGGGCAGCTCATCATTCCCGCCTGCTGCTGGTCGGTGATGATGACGAGCAGGTTCGGCCGGCGCGACGGCGGTTCCGCGCCCTCGGCGGCCTCACAGCACGCCGCGGCAGCCAGGCCCGCCCCCGCCTGCTCCAGGAACTCGCGTCGGGTCTCGCTCATTTCGCCTTCCCCTTGCCCTTCGGTGGTTCTGGCGGCGGGCCGGCCTGGGCGCGGAACTCGGCCTCGAGCTTCTGCCACGCCGCCTCCATCGCCTTCGCGCGCTCGGGCTGCTTCGGCAACAGGTTCACCATCTCGCAGCGGTCGGCCGCTAGGTCGAACAGCTCCCACGCATCCTGGTCCTCGCGGGCGGAGACGAGCTTCCAGTTGCCCTCGATGAGCGCGCGGTTCCCCTCGTGGTGGAAGAACAGGCGCTCGCGCGTCACCGCCCCATCGCGCGCGAACGCCGGCACGAGGCTCTTCCCCGGCAGGGCCGGCGCCTGGGCGAAGATTTCAGATTTCAGATTTCCGATTTGAGATTTCCCAATCTGCAATCTGCAATCTTCAATCTTCAATCCCGCCAACTCGAGCGCCGTGGGTAGGAAGTCAACGACGTGGCACTGGTCATGCCTCAGCTCGCCCCTGGCCTTGATGCCCTTTGGCCAATGGACGATCCAGGGGGTCGAGATTCCGCCCTCATGGACCCAAATCTTGTGGCGGCGGAAGGGGGCGTTGGACGCGCTCGCCCAGCCGGGGCCAAGGCACAGGTACGATGCGCCCGAGCCGGGCGGGGCCTTCGGGTCGTGCTTGTCCCCGCGAATCAGCAGCGTCGCGTCGGCCCCATTGTCCGAAAGGAAGAAGACCACCGTGTCGTCGAGGGCGCCCATCGCGCGCACCTGTTCGATCACGCGCCCGATGTCGCGGTCCATCCTGTCCACCATCGCCGCGTGGATCGCCATCTTGGTCGCCTGGAACTGCTTCTGCTCCTCGGTGAGGTCCTTCCAGGGGATGGGGTGCTCCTCCTCGCCCGGGCCGAGTTCGTCGAGGAACTTCTTCTGGAAGTAGCGCGGCGTGAAGCCCGACTCGAGGGGCGCGAGGGCGCAGTTGACGATGCCCATCTCCCGCAGCCGCTTCCAGCGCGCCTCCCGAATCGCGTCCCAGCCCGCCAGGTAGCGCTCGCGGTAGCGGGCGATGTCCTCCTGGAAGGCGTGGAGGGGGAAGTGGGGCACGGTGAAGGCCAGGTAGCCGAAGAACGGCTTGTCGGCGTGGTTGGCCGCGTGGTCCTTGAGGCAGCGGATCATGTGGTCGGCCATGTAGGTGGCCGTGTAGTAGCCGCCGTCGGGCTTGGCGGGCGGGAGGGGCTGGTCGTCCTCCTGGTGGGTGCGGGGGTAGAAGTGGCGGTCGTGGTCGTCGAGCTTGTAGGAGCGGTCGAAGCCGCCGTCGGCGCAGGGCTTGGGCGCG
>VGYV01000355.1 GCA_016872855.1 Planctomycetota bacterium | reverse complement strand
AATGCGGGCTAGGCCCCAGGCCAATCTCCATGCAGAGGACGCGGCGGCCACTGTGGCTCTTGTGGACCTCGACGAGGCGGAAGCCGAGGCCCTTGTAGAGGGCAATGGCCTCCTTCATGAAGGGGAAGGTCCAGAGGCGCATGCGCTCGTAGCCGAGACGACGCGCGGCGTCGAGCGCGGCTACGGCGAGCGCCCGGCCGACACCCTTGCCGCGGAACTCGGGGCGGACGTAGAGCCGTTTCATCTTGCACACGCCGTCCTCGAGCTTGCTCACCCCCACGCAGCCGGCGAGCCGACGCCCCCAGGTGGCCAAGAGCAACCGGCCTCCGGGTGGCGAATACTCCCCCGGGAGCCAGGCCGCCTCGCCCTCAAAGTCGCGGAAGCAGGCGGCGCACCCGGGCGACTCATGGTACTCGGTCAGTAATGCACGGAACTGCTCGATCCGAGCCCTCGAACGGGCGTGGACGATCTTCGCCATGGCCTGCGCCTGCCTTGGGAAATGCACAACCAAGCAAGGTGTTCAAGTCCCCCACGCGCGCAATATCTCCCATTCTAAGTAGTCGCCGGGACGCAGTCAACCTCAGGAGCCCCACCCCACCGCGCGGCATCCCCGAGCACACCCTTAGAGCCAGGCGCTCACTCGCCCGGGACAGGGGTGCGCGCCAAGCCATGTGGTCAAGGTGAACCTTTTCCCTCTCTCGCGCGCTTAAGGGAATGGAGACCCGAGAATGGCTGCGACCTTCGACAACATCCTCGACGAATCGCAACTCCAAGCGCCTAAAGCACTTAGAGGCGAGCTCGGCGCCTTTTTCCGAGCTGCCCCGCCCGTGCCCGCGGCCCTTGACGCAGCCATCCTCGCCTCTGCGCGGCATCACCTGACTGCCCGCCGCAGGACGAGGGCCGCCATCCGCTGGGCAGGGTTGGCTGCCGCGGCCGCCGCAGCGGCTATCTTCTTGATACTTATACACTTAGGTCCAGAGAGCGAAACGCCGGCTCGCGTGGCCGCCAAGCCTGCCGCCGCGAAGCCCACTTCGACCGCGCCCGTCGTCGCCAAGGCCGCAAGTGCTGACAGAGCAGATACTAATGGCGACGGGAAGGTGGACATCCTTGACGCCTTCCTCCTGGCGAAGCGTCTGGAGGCCAGGCGCGCGCTCAACGCGGCGTGGGACATCACAGGTGACGGCCTGATTGACCGCCGCGATGTGGACGCCATCGCTGCCGCCGCCGTGAGGCTGGAGAGGAGGATAGTGCAATGAACCGCATAAAGCCACGAGACGACAGAGGACAGACGGCAGACGGCAGACGGCAGTCGGCAGACGACAGGAGGAAACCGTCGCCGCCCTTGATCGTCTCTTCGCGTTGGCTTCGTAAGTTGGCCATCGCCTTGGTCCTCGCCCTCCCCAGCGGCGAGCACTTTGCAGGTGAGGGGGCGGATGCTCCGGTCCGCTTCGCCGCGGTCGAGGTATTCATTGACTCGGGCGAGCAGCCCCTCGCGGCCTGGCAGTTCCAGCTTGCCGCCGAGCGGGGCAGCGTGAGGATCGTGGGCATCGAGGGCGGCGAGCACCCCGCCTTCAAGTCCCCGCCCTACTACGACCCCGCGGCGATGCAGCGCGACCGCGTAGTCCTCGCCGCCTTCAACACGGGCAATGACCTGCCGAAGGGCAAGACCCGCATCGCCCGCATCCACGTCCAGGTCACGGGCGACGTGCAGCCCGAATACGCCCTCCGCCTCGAAGCCGCAGGCAACCCCGAGGGCAAGCGGATCGAGGCGACCATCAGCCTTGGAACTACTCGATAGTGAGGTCAAGCCCAATGGCCGTGTTGCTGAAGTCCCCGAGCAGGCACGGAACGGTTTGTAGTTCGGCCTTTAGGCGGTCCTTGGATGGCATCGCAGGCTGCCAGGAGCCAGGGAACCGCCTGAAGGCCGAACTACGAACGCGCTTGTCCCCCCGTCCAAGGTTCGAGCTAGCCCTTTGCCTCGTTGCCTGCCTTGCCTTGACGGGCTGCGCAGTGAACAAGGCATACATGGGGGCCGTGGCGCTGCCGGGGGCAGTGAGCGGCGCGGACACGCGGCAGTACAGCGACGCGGACGTGCTCGATGGCTTCTCGCGGCGGGTGCAGCTCCGCTTCCCCGCCAAGCTGGCGGTCTACGAGCGCACCTCGCGCAACGCCGACTACGGGGTCCGCGACAACGAGGCCGTCGAGAAGGCCATCGAGCTGCTCAAGGACGACAAGCGCTTCTACCAGGCCGTTGTGCTGGCGCCAACGTTCATCCGGGGCGACATCACGCCGACCAGCCTCCGCCGCGCCGCCGCCGAGCACCGTGCCGACCTCACGCTCCTGTGCGAGAGCGACTTCCAGGTCCACGTGCGGCCCAGCATCTTCGCCCTCCTCGACCTCACGATCCTCGGCGCCTTCCTCTTCCCCAGCCAGACCATCGAAGTCGAATCCCGCGTCACCGCGCACCTCCTCGACACCCGCAACGGCCTCATCTACCACTCGACCCTGAAAAAGCAGGAATGGAAGGGCCTCGTCCCAACCGCCTGGGGCCGGGACGCCGTGAACCGTCACCGCAAGGAGCTTGCCGCCAAGAACTACGAAGTGGCCGTGAAGGACCTGAAGGACAACCTGGGAAACGTCGAGCGGCTGGCCGCGGAGCCGACCCCCGACCCGCCCTCGTGGCGCCCGGTGTCGCCGGGCCTGCGGATTCTCCCGCCGCGTCCCCGGCCATCCGACAGCCCGATCCCCGGCGGGGTCCGCTACGAGACCCCCGAGGAGGAACGATAGCAAAGGAGCAGCGAGATGAGGAAGTTCGCACGAGCACGCGCATTGGTGATCTGCCTGGGCGGCCTGGCCGCTGCCATCGGCTTGATCTTCGCCCTCTCCGCCGGCTGCTCCAGCGTCGTGCCGTGGCAGAAGCACATCATGTGCTCGCGGGAACGTCCGGGCGAGCCCGGCAAGCGGATTGTCTCGGAGCGAACGGCAATCGCTGTGCCTTGCCCCCCAGACAAGCCAGGGCCAGGCATGAGTGAGTTGGACAGCCGCCTGGAAGCGCGCAAGGCCTGGGCGCGGGCGAAGGATCAGCTTGTGCCCCTGTACTATGGCACGGTAGGGCCAGGCGCCCGGCTTCCTTCCTTCGCTGGCGAGGAGCTTTGGATCATCTCGCGGCCGGCGACGGCGGCCGTGCAGCCGGGCGACGATTCGCCCGGCACCGGCTCGATGCTGGCGAAGCTGCCGACCGAGGAGAAGGAAGTGCCCGTGCCGCTGAAGCATACGGATGTGAAGGCGGCTATCAGCGGCTATATCGCCACGGTCGAGGTGACGCAGAGGTTCCACAACCCCTACTCCGTGAAGATCGAGGCGGTCTACGTCTTCCCCCTGCCGCAGAACTCGGCGGTGAACGAGTTCGTGATGACGGTCGGCGAGCGGCGGATTCGGGGCATCATCCGCGAGCGCCAGGAGGCGGAGAAGATTTACTACGAGGCGCGCCAGCAGGGCTACGTGGCCTCGCTGATGACCCAGGAACGCCCCAACATCTTCACCCAGCGCGTCGCCAACATCGAGCCGGGGAAGCAGATTGACGTGAACGTCCTCTACTTCAACACCCTGGCCTACGTGGACGGCTGGTACGAGTTCCGCTTCCCGATGGTCGTCGGCCCGCGCTTCAACCCGCCGGGCAGCACGGAGGGCGTGGGGGCGGTCGGCCGCGGCGGACACGGCATCTCGGGCCAGAAGACCGAGGTGCAGTACCTGAAGCCCGGCGAGCGGAGCGGGCACGACATCGCGCTCTCGGTGGATATTGACGCGGGCGTGGGGATCGAGGAACTGAAGAGCGTCAACCACGCCGTCGCCAGGAGCCAGCCCGCGGCCGAGAAGGCAAGCGTGAAGCTCAGCCAGCTCGACAGCCTGCCGAACAAGGATTTCGTCCTGCGCTACCGCGTGGCTGGCAAGACCCTCAAGTCAGCGATCATGGCCCACCGCGACAAGCGGGGCGGCTTCTTCACCCTCATGCTCTACCCGCCGGCCGACTTGGCGAACGCCCAGCGGGCGCCGATGGAGATGATCTTCGTGCTCGACTGCTCGGGCTCGATGAACGGCCAGCCGGTCGCCCAGGCGAAGAAGGCGGTCGAGCGGGCGCTCCGCAGCCTGCGGCCCGACGACACGTTCCAGCTCATCCGCTTCTCCAACTCGGCGTCGCAGCTCGGCCGCGAGCCGCTCGAGGCCACGCCCGAAAACGTCCGCACCGCGCTCCGCTACCTGGCCAGCCTCGAGGGCGAGGGCGGGACAATGATGATCGAGGGCATCCGCGCGGCACTGAACTACAGCCACGAGGCGCGGCGCCTGCGCTACATCGCGTTCCTCACCGACGGCTACATCGGGAACGAGGCGCAAATCCTCGCCGAAGTGCAGAAGAATCTCGGCCACAGCCGCATCTTCAGCTTCGGCGTCGGCTCCAGCCCCAACGGCTACCTGCTCGACGGCTTGGCCCGCATCGGCAAGGGCGCTGCGGCCTACCTGAGCCTGAACGACGACGGCGGCGAGGTGATGGACTTCTTCTTCGAGCGCGTGAGCCATCCCGGGCTAACCGACATCGAGGTGGACTGGGGCGGGATGCAGGTGGCGGACGTGTTCCCGAAGCGTGTGCCCGACCTGTTCGTCGGGCGGCCGGTCATTCTCACGGGCCGCTTCACGGGCGGCGAGAGGCAGACGACCGTCCGCATCCGCGGCAAGGTGGCGGGTGAGACACGCGAGGTGGCCGTGCCCGTGAGCCTCGACGCGGCCGAGCACAGGGGCATCCCCTTTGTGTGGGCCAGGACGCGGATCGAGGAGCTGTCGGACCTGGCGCTCGACGGCACCGACCGCGAGGCCCCCGAGCAGATCAAGCGGCTGGCCCTCGACTTCGGCCTGATGAGCGCCTACACCGCCTTCGTCGCCGTGGACTCCCTCACCAAGACCGCGGGCGACCACGGCATCTCCGTGGCCCAGCCCGTGCCCGTGCCCGATGGGGTGCGCTACGACACGACGGTGCAGGAGAGATAGCGGGCAAGGCCCGCCATTGCCGACTGCCGATTTTCGATTGCCGATTGAGGAGAAGGGACAAAAGGGACCAAAGGGACGAAAGGGACGAGGCAAGAGCTTCTTCCCGTCCCTTTTGTCCCTCTGGTCCCTTGAGTCCCCTTCTTGTGTCACGCGCACGATCGCAGGGCTTGCGCCACGGCGCGCGCGAGGGCGGCTGGATCGGTGGCGGACCCCGTGAGGTCGGCGCGGGCGACGGCGGAGCCGTCGGGCGAGAACAGGATGGCGCGGAGGCGCAGGGTGTCCCCCAACAGTTCGGCGTAGGCGCCGAGCGGCATCGAGCAGCCGCCGCCCAGGGCGTCGAGGAGGGCTCGCTCGGCGGCCGTGGCCGCGGTGGCGGCCGGGTCAGCGATGGCGGCAGCGAGACCCTCGGCCTCGCTGCCCGCGCTGGCCTGGATGGCCAGGGCGCCCTGCCCGGGGGCGGGAAGCATCACCTCGAAAGGCAGCACTTCCAAGGCGAAGTTCCCGTGTTCAGCGAGGATCGAGGGGAGCGTGGCCGCTGATTTGGGTGACGCTCTCCCATGTCCACGGCCTTCAGCCTCACCCTGCCCTCTCCCTTCAAGGGAGAGGGGTCCGACCCCCCTCCCTCTCAGGGAGGGGGTGGGGGGAGGGTTGGAGCCCGTGGCCGGCGAGACGCGCGAGGCCTTGGTGCCCCGCTCGGTCGAAGGGGATACAAGGCCCAGGCGCACGAGGCCCGCCAGGGCGAGGACCAGGGCGTCGGCCTGCCCCTCCGCGAGCTTGCGGAGCCGCGTGTCGAGGTTGCCGCGAATCGGCAGACACACGAGGTCGGGCCGCGCGAGGCGGAGCTGCGCCGCGCGGCGGGGGCTGCTCGTCCCCACGCGAGCGCCGGAAGGAAGCTGAGCCAAGGGGTCTTCGGGACGCGGAACGCGGGACGCGGGTTCGTCAGACGGCAGATGCCAGATGGCAGATGGCAGCGAAAACCGCGCTGCGCCGCCTGCCTTCTGTGCTCCGCCGTCTGCCGTCTGCCGTCTGCCGTCTGTCTTCTGTCCTCTGTCCTCTGTCGTCTGCCCTCTGTCGTCTGCCCTCTGTCCACTGTCCACTGTCCACTGTCCACTGGCAACGATCAGGGCGTCGTTAGCCGGGGCGCGGACAGGGACGGAGGCGACGACGAGGCCGATGGGCAGTTGCGTCGGCAGGTCCTTCAGGCTGTGGACTGCCAGGTCAATGTCGCCCCGGAGCAGCGCCTCCTCGAGTTCCCTGGTGAAGAGCCCCTTGCCGCCGATCTGGGGGAGCGGCTGTGTCGTCTGCCGGTCGCCCGAGGTCGTGATGTGGACGAGCTGGCACGCGAGCCCGGGGTGTGCGGCGGCGAGCTGGTCGGCGACCCATTGGGACTGCGTGAGTGCTAGCTTGCTCGCGCGCGTGCCGACGCGGATTGGGCGGGGCTGGTGCTGGATTGCCGGCTTCTCCCGAATGGTGCCACGGGGCTTGGGTGATTGTCCCATGTTACCCCGGCCCGTGGCGCCCGTCAAGCCAGCCCCTCATCGGGCGCAGTTGCCCGGAATCGCCGAACCCCTTATACTGTTTCCATGAACCGCGCCTTCTGCAATTCGTGCAAGAAGCTCGTGCCAGCCACGCCCACCGAGCGCGAGGGCATGATGCTCCTGGTCAAGAAGTGCCCCGACTGCGGCGACACCGAGACCCTCATCTCCTCCTCCTCCGCACGCTACCAGCAGAAGCACGCCCTTGGCGCTCCCTTCGACTACAGGAGCTGCAAGCTCGACTGCGTCGGCTGCCACCACTCCCGCGTGCCCAACCTGGTCTTCGTGGACATCACGAACCGCTGCAACCTCAACTGCCCCTGCTGCATCAACAACACGCCCGCGATGGGCTTCCTCTTCGAGCCGCCCCTCGAATACTTCCACAAGGTCTTCGCCTACCTCGGCTCGCTCGACCCCAAGCCCTCCATTCAGCTCTTCGGCGGCGAGCCGACCGTCCGCAAGGACCTCTTCGAGATCATCGCCTGCGCCAAGTCCTACGGCCTCCCCACCCGCGTGGTCACCAACGGCATCAAGCTGGCCGACGCGGATTACTGCCGCCGCCTCATCGAGAGCAAGGCCACCATCAACATCGCCTACGACGGCGCCAACCCCGACGCCTATCGCGTCCTGCGCAACGCCCCGAAGGCCCTCGAAAAGAAGCAGCAGGCCATCGAAAACATCCGCCGCATCGGCGGCGCCAAGGTCGTCATGATGACCCTCGCCGCACGCGGCTTCAACGACCACGAGTTCCCCGAACTCTTCCAGTTCTGCCACGACCGCCGCGACGCCATCCGAGCCATCTACTTCATGCCCCTCGCACACACCTGGGACACCAAGGACTTCGACCTCGTCCCCCCCCGCACGACCCCCGAGGACATCGAGCAGCTCGTCGCGGACGTCTACCCCGACGACAAGGTGGAGTTCCTCCCGGCCGGCTTCCTCGGCCGCATCAAGCACCTCCTGGTCGCCTTGCGCGTCAAGCCGCTGCCCTTCCTCGGCGCCCACCCCAACTGCGAGAGCATGTACATGCTCATCTCGGACGGGGCGCGCTTTCTCCCCATCGGCCACTACCTCAAAGGCAGTCTCTTTGACCTCGCCCGTGACCTGGCGGCCGCCGATGAACGCCTCGCCCGCAAGATGCCGCCCGACCGCAAGCTCAAGAGCTTCCGCCGCCTGTGGATTCAGACACGTGCCTTCCTCGCCATGGCCCGCCTCACCTGGCGCCACGCCCGCAAGGACCGCGTCTTCAAGGGCAAGACCAAGCTCCGCCGCTTCTTCCACGCATTGGCCCTGCCCTTCGGCTTCATCTTTGGCCGCCGCACCCGCCGCCTCATGGAGCGCCACACCAACGTCCAGGGCGTCTTCCAACTCGTCATCCTCCCCTTCGAGGACATGGGCAACATCGAGACCGACCGCCTCGAGCAATGCCCCACCGCCTTTGCCTACTACGACCCTGTCGAGGACCAGGCCCATTGCGTCCCCACCTGTGCCTGGGGCCTCCACAAAACCCCCACCATGAAGAAGATCGCCGACCACTACGCCGCCCAAGCGGTGGCGCCCGCCACGCAATAGCGCTTGACGCCGCCGGACGGGGGAGCTGGAATGCGACCGGTCCTCCGGCGCAGCGCGATCGTCCGCGCGCACAGACGCTGTGTGGTGAGGCGCCAACCGCCCCCTCGGAGCCAGAGGCGATGGCCGAGCCGGCAGCCGAGCCGTCACAGGCGGAACCGGGAGCCCAGGGGGGCGCCGAAGCCTCGTGAGGCGAGGTGAGCATGTGGCGCGGGAGGTGTCCAGGAAAGTGGAACACGCCATGCCAGGCGTAACAGGCTGGCATGGCGTCACTTACGGAGCCAGGGCGCGCCCATGTTGCCACCGCGCTACATGCTCAAATTCAGTGTGGGGAATTGAGCGCCTAGCGCAGGGCAGGCGGCCAGGGGACGGTACTCAGGGGCGAGCGCGAGCGGTGTCGCCCCGGCTAGGAACCTGTCCAGGAATCTCCGTGGGCTGCGTTGCCGGCGTCAGCGGGGCGGATGCAAGGCGCGGCGACGCGAGCGATGCCACGGAGCGCATCGCTGAGGAGACGCAACGTTGCAGCGGCGCCGCTCGCTGGCGAGCGGCGCGCTGCCGCCGTGACCCGAAGGGACGCCGCGACTTCTGGCCGCAGCCGTCGTCGCACGTCGTCCACGATGCTCTCCACTGCATCGCCTCCTCCGTGCTCCTAGCCTGCGGCCAGAAGTCGCGGCGTCGCAGTCCCACGCGGATTCCTGGACAGGCTCCTAGCACTACAACGCTAGATCGTCGCTCCCAAGCGCGCTAAGGTAAGAAGTACAAAGACCTTATGGCGCGACCATTGACGAGAGGTCATGCCGAGCTTGTCGAGGCAT
>VGYV01000354.1 GCA_016872855.1 Planctomycetota bacterium | reverse complement strand
GAGCACCAGGCTGCCCTTTATCTCCTCGCGGGCCGCCTCGAGGAGCTCGATGGCCTGCTGGAGCCAGCCGGCCTCCTTGAGGACCTCGGCCCGGCTCAACTTGAGAGCGAGCGCGGGGCGGTTGTCCGGGGTGCTGGCTGTGAGAGTGACCAGTTGGCGGTAGGCATCCTGTGCGCCGTCGCCCCCCTGGGGGAAGGCGGCCCAGACGGCCTCGATGGCCGCGGAGTCGCCGTCTCCCAGCCACAAGTTGGCCAGGAGGGTTGCGGCGAGACGCGGCCGGCCCGCCGCTCGGAGCTGGCCGCACGACGAGAGCATCGTATCCCTGTCCCTGAGGCCCTGCGCCGTCGCGGCCCGGGCGGCCATGACCAGGGCAGAAAAGGGGACAGTCCCCTTTTCTGCCCCGGCGGCGTCAAGGCGCGCGGCGGCCTCGCTGAACTCCCCGCGGTAGAGGTGGAGGAGGGCGAACTGGACCGCGGCGGCGCCCCGCGCCGGCCCATCGAGGAGCTTCCCCCACGCGTCGCGCGCGGCCCGCAAGTCCCCCATATCCCGCAGGAGGTTGCCAAGCTCGAGTTGCACCTGCAGGTCGGCCCCTGCGGCCCGCTCCAGGCGTCCCAGCGCCGCCCTTGCCGCCTCTCGTTCACCGGCTCGCACCCAGGCGCGCGCGTGCGCAAGCAGCACCTCGCGGTCCTCGGGCCTCAGACGAACGGCCTCCTTCCATGCCCCCGCGGCCCCGGAGGCGTCCCCGCGAGCCGCCCGATGCTCGGCCAGAACGCGCCACAGGACGGGCGAGTCCGGCTCCCGCTTGAGGCCCGCCACAAGCTCCCGTTCGGCCTCATCCAGCGACCCCAGGTCGCGGAGCAATTCGGCGAGGTTCAGCCGGCTTCGCGTGAAGGTCGGATCGAGGTCCAGAATCCCTCGGAACAGCGGCACGGCCTCGTGGAACCACCCCTTGCGGGCGCAGCGCGCGGCCCAGGCGTCAGCCGCGCCCAAGTCGGCGGGGTCCCCCTCCGCCCGGCGCCGCAACGCGGCAATGTCCCTGTCCGGGTCCGCCCTCTCCATGGCTCGGAGAGCAGCCAGTACCCCCCTCTGGTCGAAGCTCCACGCGGCGAAGAGGCCCCCGCTTCGCGCCCGCTGGGCTTCGAGGGATGGCCACGATGTGATGGGCTCTGCCCTCCCCTGCGTGGCTGCGGCCGCGAGCGAGGCGAGAAGAGCTCGGGCGGTTCTACTGCCCATCGCCTGCCCCCTTCCCATCGGACCCGGCCAGGCGCAGGCCGCGGAGCGCCTGGCGGGCGCGGTCCGCGAGCGGCTCCTGGGGCGCGAGCTCGAGCGCACGGGTGAGGGCCTTCCTGGCCTCCGCCTCCTGCCCCTCTAGCGCGTGCGCCATGCCGAGGTGCAACTGCACCATCGCCTTGTACGGGGCCAGCCGCGCCGCCGCCCCCAGGGCCTCCAGGGCCTTCAGCCGCTCCCCGCGAAGGTGGCGAACCCAGCCCACGGTGTCGAGGGCGGCGGGGTTCTCTCCCGCCACCTCGAAGGCGTTCTGGGCAGCGGCCGCGGCCTCGGCGAGCTGGGGTTCGGACGCAGTGGCGAGAAGCCAGGCCAGGTTGTTGCAGGCCGGCATGTGCCGGGGCTGCTGCCTGACAATCGTCCGCCAGGCCTCGATGGCGCCCTCCTCGTCCCCCGTGAGCGAGGCGACGAGGGCGAGCTTGGTGTGTGCCTCGAAGGGCGACTTCTCGTCCTTTGCCGCCTCGGCGTACAGGGCCTTGGCGCGGTCCACCTTGCCATCGAGGAGGCAGAGGTCTCCCAGAAGGAGGCGGCCGTAGGCGAAGCCCTTGCGGGCAGCGACGGCGCGCTCGCAGGCGGCGATGGCCTTCGCGCGGCCGCCGGCGCGCTCCCAGAGCACAGGGGCCATGACGCAGGCGAACAAGCAGTCGGGCGCGATCTTCAGGATTCTCTCCATCTCCGCTGCCGCCGCGTCGGGCCAGCCTGCCCGTTCGTACACGTAGGCATGGAGGAGGCGCTCGGCGATCTGCTTCACCTCCTCGGGCCGGAGTTCCTTGTACGGGCTCCCCGGGGTCCCCCGGTCGGGGAGGTTGCGCGGGTCGCGTTCCGTATCCTCGACGCCGAACGCATCCCTGGGTTGGGCAAGGTCGCGCCAGGCGTCGAGCGCCACGCTGGGCACGGCATAGTCGCGGCAGGCGGGCGCCCGCAGCGCCGGCTGGTTCATGGCCAGTTGCATGAGGGAGAGGACGAAGCCGGCGTCGCAGTCCTGGCGGTCCCCGCTGGCTATGCGCCCCGCGTCCGCGATGGCCTCCGGCCTGCTCCCCCCGAGGAAGCGCGAGATCGCCAGGGTGAGAGCCAGGCTCCTCCGCACAGCCTGTGGGGTGGTCGGGTCGAGGGCGCCGGTGTCCTGGGTGCCGTAGATGCCTTCGTGCATCTCGGCGGCCAGCCGCTGGGGCAGCACCTCCCCGCTGCCCCCCGGCAGCCTCGCGGCCTCCCGGAGCACAAGGACCAGGCTCTGCCAGTCGCCGCGCGCCCGATGGACCCGGGCCATGAGCTTTTGCGCCTCGATGCTCTTTGGCAATGCATCCACCGCCTCGCGGGCCACCTTGAGCGCTTCCTCGCGCTCACCCACCGCCAGGAAGTGGTCCACGAGCGCCGTGCGCGCCGCGAGGTCGCGGCGGTCCGCCTCGGTCACCCTTCGGAACTCGGCAATGGCTTCCTCCACGCGCCCCGTCGCCAGGCAGAACCGCGCATAGGCGCAGCGCACGGCGGGGGCGCTGGGCAGGGCCTTGCGAGCCCGGGCGAGGACCTCCTCCCTGCCCGCTTGGTCCCCTGCGGCCTCCAGCGTGGCAGCCCAGTCCACGTATGCCTCGGCGCGCTTGGGGTTCAGGCGCAGGGCCTGCTCGAAATGCGCGATGGCCTCGCCCGTGCGCCCGAGGTCGGCCGCGAGCCTGGCCGCCAGGTGGGGGAAGTCAGCGGATGCGGGTTCGAGCGCCATGGCCTCGCGGGCCAGAGGCAGCGCCCGTTCGGGGTCATCCCTCGCGCTGTAGAACGTGGCCAGTGCGGCCGCGGCAGAGGCGGACGGCGGCTTGAGCTGGTGGAGCGCGCGAAGGGCCTCCTCGGCATCGGCGTCCAGGCCGTGGCGCAGGCAGAAGCGGGCGAGCATCTCCCGCGGCTCGCGCGCCGTGGGCGCCGCGGCGACGGCGCGCCGCAGTTTCTCCAGCGCGGCGCCGTTCTCCCCATCGGCCTCATAGAGGGCAACCAGCTCCTGGAGCGCGCCCGTATGGCGCGGGTCGAGCTGCACCGCCTCCACGAAGGCGTCTCGCGCGTCGCCGCGCTCCCCATCCCGCAGCAGCGCGAGGCCCAGGGCGTACTGCGCTCGGGCGTCCTGGCGTATCGTGCCAGCGACCCGCAGATCCTCTGCGGCGGGGCCGTAGCGCTTCAACTCCAGGTACGACAGGCCCCGGTAGTAGCGAAGCTCCCAGCTCGGCTGCGTGGGTGTGATGTAGCGGGTCGCCCGGCTGCCCTCCTCGATGGCCTGCGCGTAGTCGCCCTTCACGTAGTGGCCGATGAGAAGCCCCACGTGTCCCATGGCCTGGTCTCCGCCTGCGAGGAGATACGTGTTCCAGAAGCCGACGGCCTGTTCGCCCATCTTGAGGTCCGCCGCCAGCCGTCCCGCGCGGCTCAGCGCCCGAAGGAGTTCGCTCCGCTCCTGGTCCCCCAATTCGCCCAGGGGGTCAAGCTGCGTCGCCACGTAACGGCAGTGTTCGAGGGCTTCCCGGGGATTCCCTGAGCGGATGCACACGTCCGCCGCGGTCAGACGGGTCGCGCGGGATTCGGGTTCGAGTCGCAGCGCCTGGCGAATGTGGAGGATGGCGCCCTCGGCATCGCCCATCTGCATGGTTGCCTCCGCGAGCAGGCGTTGGGCTGGGCCGCAGTCGGGGTGCTTCTCCAGGGTGGACCGCGCCAACTCCTCCGCCAGTCTGATGTCGGCCGCCTTCCTCGGGGGTGTCGTGAACGGGTCCCAGTGCCCTGCCCTCAGGAGGGCGATCTCGGCAGCCAGCACGGAGGAGTCGGGCGATGCGTCGCCGAGGTCCATTGCCTCCTTGGCCCAGGCCGCGGCCCGATCGAGCTGCGCCTTCCCCCTATAGCATGCCGCAAGGCCGCGGAGAGGCGCCGGGTCGTCGGGCCGCGCGGCGCGCGCCAGCTCAAAGCTAGCGATCGCCTCGTCCAGCCGTCGTTGCGCGAGAAGCGCCTGGCCCCGCTCCAGAGGAGCGCGGTAGCGCTCGCGCGCGCGCCACACCCACCATGCCCCCCAGCCCAGCGCCAGCAGCACAATGAGGAGCAGAACCAGGCCCGCGGCGGCGCGCCCCGTCGACGCGCGCCAACGGGGGCGCGGACCGAACAGCCCGCTCAGGCTGGCTCTCCCTGCCCTGGTCCACATTCGCCCGCAGCGCCCCACATGAACAAACCTCCCTTGGCCTCCCGCCCGGCAGACAACCTGTCTTGTGATTATACAACGGTTTGCGTCGCATTCCAACCCCGCACGCCGGAGGAGCCGCACGTTGACTTGCCGCGCGGGGAATGCTATAATCCGGGCTAGTCAAGGCCCGGTAAGCGCGTGCGCCGCGCTGGCCGCGCCCGCCGGGAGCACTGCCCTGAGCACGTATGAACTGCACATACAGGCCGAGTTCGCCGCCGCTCATCGCCTGCGCGAATACGACGGCAACTGCGAGCGCCTCCACGGCCACAACTGGAAGGTCGAGGTCGTCCTGCGCGGCGCGGAGCTGGACCGTCTGGGCATGCTCATGGACTTCCGCGCGGCGAAGCGCCTCCTCGGGGAGGCGCTGGACAGCTTGGACCACCGGTGCCTGAACGACTTGGAGGCGTTCCGGACCACGAACCCGACGACTGAGAACATCGCCCGCATGCTCTACGAGGCCCTCGCGGCCCGGCTCCCCGACGGCGTCGCCGTCGCGCGGGTCACGGCCTGGGAGTCGGATGGTTGCGGAGCGAGCTACAGTTCGGAGTGCGGGCCTTAGCCCGTGAGAATACGGCCTGAAGGCCGCACTACGAACGGGTGTGCGAAATGGATGTGGTTCTCCAGGTCGCCCTGGATTTTCTCAATCTGAGCCAGGCGCTGCGTGTCGCGCGCGAGGCCCTGGCCGGCGGCGCCGACTGGCTGGAGGCCGGCACGCCGCTCATCAAGAGCGAGGGCCTCGAGGCGGTACGCCAGTTGCGCCGCGAGTTCCCGCAGACTCCCATCGTCGCCGACCTCAAGACGATTGACGCCGGGCGCATCGAGATCGAGGCCGCCGCCAAGGCGGGCGCCTCGGTCGCCATGGTCCTCGGCCTCGCCTCCGATGCCACGCTCCAGGAGTGCATCAAGGCGGGGCAGAACTTCGGCGTCCAGGTGGCGGTGGACCTCCTCGGCTGCCCGGACCCGGTGGCCCGCGCCCGCCAGGTGGCCGACTGGGGGGCCGCCTCCGTGGCCCTCCACATCCCCATTGACGAGCAGATGGCGGGGTCACATCTTCATTTGGCACATGGCGGCCATGTGCGAAATGAAGATGTGACCCCAGGCGCCTTCGACGAGCTGCGCCGCGTCGCACAGGACGTGCCCATCCCGGTCGCCGTGGCCGGCGGCATCAACTCCGA
This sequence comes from Planctomycetota bacterium, assembly GCA_016872855.1. Taxonomy (GTDB): domain Bacteria; phylum Planctomycetota; class PUPC01; order DSUN01; family DSUN01; genus DSUN01. Next base: position 3,322 of record VGYV01000354.1, on the reverse strand, counting down.
GTCCGTCGTTCAGGCCATTGCCGCGGGCGCCCGGATCGTCGTCGTCGGCGGAGCCATCGCCAAGAGCGCCAACGCCACCGAGGCCACGGCGGCCATCAAGGGCGCCATGGCCACCGGCCGCGCCGTGCACACAGAGCTGTACCACAGAGGGGGAGCCGAGGCCGTTCGGCAGATTCTCGAAAAGGTCTCCACGGCCAACCTCTCGGATGGCAACCATCGCCTGCCCGCCATCGTCGGCTTGCGGCCCGTGTGGCCAGGGGCGCGCATGGTCGGCCAAGCCCTCACCGTCCGCACGGCGCCGGGCGACTGGGCCAAACCCGTGGAGGCGATTGACAAGGCGGAGCCCGGCGCGGTGATCGTCGTGGATGCGGGGGGCCGCCCCCCTGCCGTCTGGGGCGAGCTGGCCACCGAGAGCTGTGTCAAGCGGGGCATCGCCGGCGTCGCCGTGGACGGCGCGGTGCGCGACACGCCAAGCATCGTCGAGCTGCGGTTCTCCTGCTTCGCGCGCAGTATCTCCGCGGCAGCGGGCGAGCCGAAGGGCTACGGGGAAATCGGCGTCACGATCCGCATCGAAGGGATCGAGGTGAATACGGGGGACTGGGTCCTGGCCGACGACGATGGGGTGATGGTGGTCCCCCGGCCCCAGGCCGCCGAGATGGCCAACCGCGCGATGGACTGCCTGGAGCGCGAGAACCGCATCCGCGGCGAAATCCGGTCCCAGCACACCACGCTCGCCCAGGTGCTCGAGCTCCTGCGGTGGGAGAAGAAGTGAGGAGAGCGACCCATGAGCCAGATCGCGTGCCAGTGCGGCAAGAAGCTGGCCACCATCCACGTCACTGAGATCATCAACGGCGAGAAGAAGGAAATCCACCTCTGCGAGGACTGCGCGAAGAAGAAGCAGTTGATCTTGCCCGCCAGCAGCTCCCTCCTCAACCTCGGGGAGCTCCTCAGCGGCCTCGCCCAGGCCGCCGGCGAGAGCGAGAACGACGAGCTTGCGAGGACTGTGTGCCCGAATTGCGGTATGACCTTTGCCGACTTCCGCTCTAGCGGCCGCTTCGGCTGCCCGAACGACTACGAGGCGTTCCGCCGAGGCGTGGACCCGTTGCTCGAGCGCATCCACGGCACGACCGAGCACCGCGGCAGGCGCCCCGCCGCGCCCGCGGGCGCGCCCCAGGACTCGCGCCTGGCCCAGCTCCGCTCGGAACTCCGCAAGGCCGTGGCCGACGAGGCCTACGAGCGCGCCGCACGCATCCGCGACCAGATCTACGCGCTGAAGAAGGGACGCGCCAATGCGACTGACTGATCTGGCCCACCAGTCCGGCGAGTGGCTACGCGGCGTGGGGGCCGACAGCGACATTGTGATCAGCACGCGCATCCGCCTCGCGCGCAACGTCGCAGGCTACCCCTTCGTCGCACGCCTCAAGCCCGCCGACCAGGCCGACCTGAGCCAGCGCCTGTGCGAGAGCATCGTGGACGACGCCGTCGTGCCCGAGTGCCACTACTTCGACCTCAAGGTGGCCAGCGACATCGAGCGCCGCCTCCTGGTCGAGCGCCACCTCATCTCGAAGGAGCACGAGGAGGCGCAGGGCGACCGCGGCGTCGCCATACGCCTCAACGAGGCCGTCAGCATCATGGTCAACGAGGAGGACCACCTCCGCATCCAGGTGCTCCATTCCGGCTTCGAGCTGGCGGAAACGTGGCGTGCCACGAACGAGGTGGACACCGGCCTGGCCCGGCGCGTGCCCTACGCCTTCAGCGAGCGCCTGGGCTACCTCACGGCCTGCCCCACCAATGTGGGCACCGGCATGCGGGCATCCGTCATGCTCCACCTGCCCGCGCTCGAACTCGCCAAGCAGATCGAGAAGGTCTTCCACGCCGTCGCCAAGATCAACCTCATCGTCCGCGGCCTCTACGGCGAGGGCACCCAGGCCTCAGGAAACCTCTACCAAATCTCCAACCAGATCAGCCTCGGGAAGACCGAGGAGGAAATCCTCCAGGAAATCCAGGGGATCATCCCCGAGATTGTCGAGAATGAACGCCGGGCCCGGCACTTCCTCCTGGAGCGCAATCGCCAACAGATCGAGGACCGCGTGTGGCGGGCCTACGGCATGCTCTGCCACGCGCGCATCATCTCCTCCGGCGAAACCATCGCCCTCCTCTCCCATCTCCGCCTCGGAGTCCACCTCGGCATCCTGAGCGAGCTGGACATCGCGGCGGTCAACCAGCTCTTCGTGCGGACCTTGCCTGCCCACCTCCAGGTGCTCGAGGGCCGCGAGCTGGACCCCCAGGTGCGCGACGTCGCGCGAGCCGCCTACATCCGCAAGTGCCTGGCCCAGGGCCGGCACACAGGAGACCAATAGATGTTCGACCGATTCACCGAGCGGGCGCGCAAGGTCATGAGCTTCGCGCGCTTGGAGGCCCAGCGCTTCCACCACGACTACGTGGGCACCGAGCACATCCTCCTCGCTCTCGTCAAGGAGGGCACCGGCGTCGCCTCGGTCGTCCTCAAGAAGATGGGCGTCGAACTCAAGGAAATCCGCGCCGAGATCGAAAAGGTCGTCGAGCGCGGCCCGGAGCCCGTCCCCGCCAACCAGCAGCTCCCCTACACCCCCCGCGCCAAGCGCGTGCTCGAGCTGGCCCTAGAGGAGGCCCGCAGCCTCAGCCACCACTACATCGGCACCGAGCACCTCCTCCTCGGCCTCCTCCGCGAGCAGGAGGGCATCGCCGCACAGGTCCTCGTCAACCTCGGCCTCAAGCTCGAAGAGGTCCGCGACGAAATCCACAACTTCCTCGGCTCCGACCTCCAGGGCACGGCCGACGGCCCCCGCCAAAACAGCGGCAAGCGCACCAAGAGCGACACCCCGGCCCTCGACTCCTTCGGCCGCGACCTCACGGAGCTGGCCCGCGAGGGCAAGCTCGACCCCGTGATCGGCCGCCAGCGCGAGATTCAGCGCCTCACACAGGTCCTCTCGCGCCGCACGAAGAACAACCCCGTCCTCCTCGGCGAGGCAGGCGTCGGCAAGACCGCCATCGTCGAAGGCTTCGCACAGGCCCTCGTCAACGGCAATGTCCCCGAGACCCTTCGGGACCGCCGCATCGTCATCCTCGACCTCGCCCTCATGGTCGCGGGCACCAAATACCGCGGCCAGTTCGAGGAGCGGATCAAGGCCGTCATGAACGAGGTCCGAAAGTCCAAGAATGTCATCCTCTTCGTGGACGAGTTGCACACCCTCGTCGGCGCCGGCGGGGCCGAGGGCGCGATTGACGCCTCGAACGTCCTCAAGCCGGCCCTCGCCCGCGGCGAAATGCAGTGCATCGGCGC
>VGYV01000353.1 GCA_016872855.1 Planctomycetota bacterium | reverse complement strand
ACCGACGCCTATCTTATTTGCTCCGCCGCGGGATTACAATAGAAATCTGGCCATCTTCTCAGCAATTCCCGGGCCGACTAAATCGACAGGCCGTTTAGGCAGTCTTATCCCCTCTGAAGGCGCCGCCGAATCACTGAAAGCTATTTGGGGCGGGCTGCGGCGTTCCCTCGTCTGCCGCGCCCGTGTGCCGCCTGCAAGCTGCCCTTCGCCCACGGGCAAGGCCGGGCGCCTGCCCCGTTCCCCCTCCACAACCTTGCCTGGACAGGGCCCGAGCACAGAGCATGTCGGGAGCTGTGGCGAACGCGGCTGCCTTGCGCCCATCGCCCCTATTTGCCGCGGTCACCCCCCGCACCGCGCTACCACGGGGCGACGGCTTCGCGGACGCACCAAACTAGCGAGAGTAGGCTGCCGTAGCGGAGTCTTTGGCGCCTGGGGAATGGCCGGCCAGACTTCGGAGGGATCACTTGAGTCGGATGAGCCAAGAAGGGGGGAAGATGGGCCGTGGGAGATTACACGCACCCGTGGGAGGCGTGTCGCTTGACAAGCGTGCGGGGAAGCCTATCATGTCGGCTGCCAGGCGGGAAGGGTCAGCGAGGGTGCGGCGATGAAGGTGGCGATCGTGCAGATGCGGGTGGAGATGGGGGAGAAGGAGGCGAACCTCGAGCGCGCGCTGGTGGGCATCGCCGAGGCGGCGCAGCAGAAGGCCGACGTGGTGGTGCTGCCCGAGTGCCCCGACGTGGGGTGGCTGTGCGGCCGGGTGAGCGCGCTGGCGGAGACGATACCAGGGACGCTCAGCCGCCGGCTCGGCCAGGCGGCACGGGCGCACGGGGTCTACCTGTGCACTGGCTTCACGGAGAAAGCGGGCGAGTGCTTCCACAACACGGCGCTCCTCTACGACCGCCAGGGGCGCCTGCTCCTGCGCCACAGGAAGATCAACGAACTCGAGGTCGGCCTCCGCACCTACACGCGCGGCACCGAGCTGCGCGTGGCCGACACCGAGTTCGGGCGAATCGGCGTGAACATCTGCGCGGACAACTGGGTGCCGTTCATTGACCAGACGCTGGCGTGCATGGGCGCCCGCGTCGTCCTCTCGCCCTGCGCGTGGGCGTGCGAGCCGCGCAAGGCGGCGTCGAACAGCAAGGCGATCCGCGAGAAGTTCCGCAAGCGCACGGCCGAGAGCCCCGTCTTCCTCGTTGGGGCCAACGGCGTGGGCGAGCTCACCGAAGGCCCCTGGCGGGGCCGCATCCTGCACGGCCGCAGCCTGGCCTACGCCCCCGGCGGGCGCGAGCTGCTGGCCGGCGACCTGAACAAGGAGCAACTGCTCTACTGCGACATCGCGTGAAGAAGGGATGAGCGTGACCGCCCCCTCCCGAAGGTTCCAATACCTTCGGGAGGGTAGTGTTATGCGGGCGCACGGAGCGATGGAATCCGCTTACCCTCCCGAAGGCATTGGAGCCTTCGGGAGGGATGCAAGGGAGGAGAGGCAAGGAGACTGGAATGCAGATCGGGTTTTTGACGGCGTGCATGGGCAAGAAGTCGCTCGAGGAGGTCGTGGCCTTCGCCGGCAAGGCGGGCTTCGCGGCCCTCGAGGTCTCGACGGGCCACTTGCCCGCGGACAAGGCGCACCAGGAGACTGGGAAGGTGAAGGACCTGTTCGCGAAGCACGGCGTGGGCATCTCGAGCATCGCGGCCTACAGCAACCTGCTCGAAGCCGACGAGGCGAAGCGGCAGGCCGCCATCGCGACGTTCAAGAAGAACGTGGACGCCTGCGTGGCCGTGGGCACGCCCATCCTGTGCGCCATGACCGGCATGCCGGTGCCGGGGAAGAGCAAAGAGCAGACCATCGCCGAGGACTTCAAGACCGTCTTCACGCCTCTCGCCAAGTATGCCGAAGACAAGGGGATCAAGATCGCCTTCGAGAACTGGTATCCCACGCTCCTCCAGCACTTCGACCTGTGGGACGCCATTCTCGCCGCCGTGCCCTCGCCCGCCATCGGGTTCAACTACGACCCGTCGCACCTGATCTGGCAGGGGATTGACTATCTGGCGGGCGTGGACCGCTACAAGGGCCGCATCTTCCACACCCACGCGAAGGACACGGAGATGAAGGCCGACGTGCTCGCCCGCCGCGGGTGCCTGGCGGGCGGGTGGTGGCGCTACGTCATCCCCGGCTACGGCAGCGTCGAATGGGGCAAGTATGTTGGCCGCCTGCGCCAGATCGGCTACGATGGCGTGCTGAGCATCGAGCACGAGGACGGCGCCTTCAGCCCCGAGGGCGGCCTCGAGAAGGGCCTGGGCTATCTGAAGCTGCTCGTGTGACGTGACCGCGTCTGCGCAAATGTGATGGGACTTGTGGGACCCGTGGGACCGGTGGGACGTGTGCTGCTACGTCTCACGGGTTTCACGTGTCCCACCGGTCCAACAGGTCCCACCTCCGCGCCATCATTCGCCGGAACACGCGGAAGCCGGTTGGCGCCCCCCCGCCGGACAAGAACGCGCAATGGCAAACCAGACGCCGCGCTGTCGAGGGTCCTCAGGCGGCCTCATAGATGAGCTTCCCGTACTTGTGAGCTGGGTAGGCGATTCCGCCAATCACGCCCTTCGTCGCCTCGAAGTCGTCTCTGGACAGCACGATGACGTCGAAGGGGTATCCCATCCCGCGCAGGGCTTGGCGCAGCCGCACGCTCTCCTGCCGCGTGTCCCCAGGCCGCTCCTCGACGACGAGGAGGTCTATGTCGCTGTCCTTGGTCATCTCGCCGCGGGCAGCAGAACCAAAGAGGACCACCTTGTAGGGGCTCGCCACGCTCAGGATGCGGCGGACGATCTCAACCACAAGGCTGTCGTCAATGCCCATAGCGGACACTCCATCGGATTCCCGGACACCTCACCACTATTCTAGCTTCCTCCCGCGCGTTCCGCAAGCAGGCGCCGAAATGCCTTGAAGCCGATGGGGACGCGGACGCCCTGGAGGAGGAAGTGGGCGATGGTGAGGGAGTAGAGCTTGCGGGTGCGTGCCGCGTCCCGCGTGCCGCGTGCCTGGACAGAGTCACTTTGCGGCGTGGCTTGGTCCTCGGCGGCAAGCACCTGCCGGAGAAAGGCAACCACATCGGTCTCAGTCGCAACGGCGGCCTGGGCACGCGGCGCGCGGGACGCGGCACGCGACAGGCACGTGACGACGAGGTCGTGGGTGACGGCGCCGGCGGCGGTGAATTGCTTGAAGCTCTGGTTGGGGCCTTTGTCGAAGACGACGGCGCTCTCGACGGCGAGGCCGGCGGCGGCGATGGCGTTCTGAAGGGCGCGCCAGACCTCGCCCGAGGCATTGTGGAAGACGATGCTGAAGCGCCCGCCCCTCTTGAGCACGCGGCGGACCTCGGCGAATGCGGTGGCCATCATCCCTTCGTAGTCGGCCACGCTCTTGCGTTGCGTGCGGCTCACGATCGCCTCATCGGCCACGCGGGTGCGGACGCCGAGCCACGACTCCCATAGGAGGTTCAGCTCGGAGTAGGCGATGTTGGAGCCGAAGGGTGGGTCGGTGAAAACATAGTCAACCGAGGCGTTGGGGATGTTGCTCAGATCGGTAGCGCTCTGCGTCGAAATGCGAACGAGAGGATGGATGGATGGATGGATGAATGGATGAATGGATGAATCAGACTTCTTCTGGCATCCATCCACCCATCCACCCATCCACCCATCCCCTTCCGCCGAAGGCGCGAGCGCTGAGTCACGGTAGTAGCGAGTGGCGTCCGAGAGCTTGCGCTGGAAGAGGGCGAGGACGTTGAGTTCGGGGTGGAAGCCTGGGATGTACATGGTGCCGAGGATGGGGCCTGGGGCGCAGCCGAGGGCGGGGATGTACTTGTTGGTGCGGGACGCGCGGGGCATGGCCCCGGTGATGCAGAAGAAGAGCTGGTGGCGGCACTGGAGGCCGGGAAGCGTGGCGGCGGCGTGCCACAGGGCGGCGATGGCCCGCAGGTTGCGGCGGGTGAAGAGCTGGTCCACGCGGGCGATGCCTTGCTTGTGGACGCGGGCGATTTCGTCGCCCCGCTGCGGGATGGGCGTGCGAGGATAGGGGAACCGCTTCTCCCAATCCCCCTCGCCTGCGGCCTGGGCGAGGGCCAGGTCAGCATCGTCGGGCGGGGCCTCCTGGCGGCCGCACTTGCCCTGGCAGCGAAACGCCACGAGGACTGGGACGGGTTCGAGCCGTTCCCAGGCGTCCTTGCGTCCTTCGCGGCGGCAGTTGGGGCAGGCGAGTGCGGCGGCGACGCGGCGGCCCTGGCGGGCAACGTCCCAGAGGACGAAGCTCTCGCGGCAGTCCGGGCACGCGTAGCGATCGCTCCAGACCGTGTAGAAGAGCGTGGCTGGTCCGCCGCAGGCGCGGCAGCGGGTGGCGTAGAGGGGCTCCAGCTCAGGCCGCACGGCGTCGAGCACGAGGGCGGCCTCGCGGGCGAGCTGGGCGGGGTCGGCCTGGGCGCAGTAGTTGGCCGCGATGAAGGTGGCGGCGGGCGACAGGTCCACTAGCACGGCTCGGCGGCCGGCTTGAAGGGCGGCCACGCCCGTCATCCCCGAGCCGCAGAAGGGGTCGAGCACCACGTCGCCCGGGCGGCTGTAGCGCTCGATGAAGGGGGCGATGCCCTCGGGGGGCACCTTGGTGTGGTAGGAGTGGGCGCGGTAGGCGGCCGAGGTCTTCGCGGCGACGACCTCGGTGGGCATTCCCAAGTGCGGAGTGCGAAGTGCGGAATGCGGAGTGCGGGGTAGAGCGGGCGAGCAGGCAGATGGTTGAGGTCCGGCGACGAAGGATGCGATAGCGGGGTTGATGCCGGTGGTGTAGGCAGGCGCCAGGCCGAGAGCCGGTGGCGTGTAGTCGGGCAAGGGGCTCACTGGGTGCTCGCCCCCGCGTGCTGTCGCCTGCGTGGCCGCTGGCCGCCGTTGCCATTGCCATTCTGGCGGGGGCGGAAGCGGACGCGGTCGCGGCCGATGAGCTGGAGCGCGGCGTCGAGGAGTTCGCGCGAGGGCTCGACGCGCAGGGCGATGCCGGCCCGGACCACATAGGCCCCCTCGTCGGGGAAGCGGATGCGGACGTAGACTGGCAACTGGCCGTTGTGGGAGGCGCACAGGTCGCGGAGGGCAGTGAGCGTGGCCTCGTTGGCCGCCTCGGGGTCCATGTCCACCACCATGCTGCCGGCGAGGAGGGCGTGGGCGCGCTCGATGGGCACGACCTCCTGGGCGCGAAGGGTGGGCTCGTTGCCCTGGAAGTCCACGCGGCCCTTGATGAAGACGATGGCGTCCTTGTGGAGGAACTTGCCGAACTGTGCGAACTCCTGGGCGAAGATGACGCCAGTGGCCGAGCCTTCGAGGTCGGACAGCTCGTAGCGCGCCCATCGCTGGCCTTCGAACTTGCCCTTGCGGGTCGTGGCCTGGCGCACGTTGTCCACGACGCCGCCGATGACGACCTCGGTGCCGTCCTCCTGCTGGGCGAGTTGGGCGGTGGTGGCGGTGGCGTACATGCGGAGCACGTCCTCGTGCTCCTGGAGGGGGTGGCCGGAGACGTAGAAGCCGAGGAGGTCCTTCTCCCAGCTCTGCTGGTCGCGGAGGTGCACGTCGGGCACGTCGGGCAACTTTTCTTGGGCTGGGGCCTGCTTGTCGCCGAGGAGGTCGAAGAGGCTAGCCTGGCCGCGCGAGCGGTCCTGCTGGGCGGTGGCGGCGACCTGGAGTGCGCGGTCGAGTGCGGCGAGGAGCTGGCCGCGGGTGCCGCCGAGGCCGTCGCAGGCGCCGCACTTGATAAGGGTTTCGAGGGCGGCGTGGGTGGCCACGTGGCTGTCGGCGCGCTCGCACAAGTCGCCGAGCGAGCGGAAGGGCCCGCCCGCCTCACGAGCGGCGACGATGGCCTCAGCCGTCTTGTCGCCGAGGTTCTTGATGGCGCCCAGCCCGAAGCGGATGCGGCCGCCCTCGGCCCGGAAGACGCCGTGGCTGGTGTTCACGTCGGGGGGCAGGACCGCGATGCCGTGGGCCTTGGCGTCCTTGACGAAGGCGTTCACCTGGTCGCGGTTCGACCGCTCGCAGGTCATCGAGGCGGCGAAGAACTGGACTGGGTAATGGGCGCGGAGGTAGGCCATGCGGTAGGCCAGGTAGGCGTAGGCGGTGGAGTGGGCCTTGTTGAAGCCGTAGCCGGCGAAGAACTCGATGAGGTTGTAGATGGCCTCGGCGCTCTTCTCGTCGAGGCCGCGCTCGACGGAGCCCTTGAGGAAGGCGTCGCGGCCCTGCTTGATCTTGTCTTCCTTCTTCTTGCTGATCGCCTTGATCATCGAGAGGGCCTCGCCCATCGTCATGCCGCCGATGTCGTGGGCGAGCTGCATGATTTGTTCCTGGTACACGATCAGGCCGTAGGTGCCTTTGAGGTAGGGCTCGAGCTTCGGGTGCAGGTAGCTGATCGGCTCGCGCCCGTGCTTGCAGTTGATGAACTTGTCCATCATCCCGCTCTGGAGTGGCCCGGGGCGGTAGTAGGCCACGATGGCGATGATGTCCTCGATGGAGTCGGGCCGGGCGCGGGTGAGGAGGTTGCGCATGCCCTGGGAGGCGAACTGGAAGACGCCCTCGGTCTCGCCGCGCTTGAGGAGGTCGTAGGTCGCCGCGTCGTCGAGCGGGAGCTTCGTGAGGTCGAGCCGCTCCCCAGTCTCGCGCTCCACGAGGTCCAGAATCTCGTGGCAAATGGTAAGGCTGCGGAGGCCGAGGAAGTCCATCTTCAGCAGGCCGATGGACTCAACGTCCTCGAAGACGAACTGTGTGGTGATGGTCTCGCCGGTCTTGCAGAGGGGGAGGTGCTCGGTGAGGGGCCTGTCGGAGATGACGACGCCTGCGGCGTGGGTGGAGGCGTGGCGGGCGAGGCCCTCGAGGCGCATCGCGACGTCGAGGAGCTTGTGGACCCGCTGGTCCTCCCTGTAGCGGGCCTGGAGCTCTGGGGTCTTCTCGAGCGCCTCCTTGAGGGTGATGTGAAGGACCTCGGGCACTTCCTTCGCAATGGCGTCCACTTCCTTGAGCGGGATGTCCATCACGCGCCCCACGTCGCGGATGGCGGCACGGGCGCCGAGGGTGCCGAAGGTGACGATTTGGGCGACGCAATCGGCGCCGTACTTGTTGCGGACGTAGCTGAGCACCTCTTCGCGGCGGACCTCGCAGAGGTCCACGTCAATGTCGGGCGGCTCGCGGCGTTCGGGGTCGAGGAAGCGCTTGAAGAGGAGGCCGTGCTGCAAGGGGTCGAAGTCGGTCATGCCCAGGGCGCGTGTGATGAGGCAGCCGGCGCCTGAGCCTCGGAGGCCGACCGGGATACCGTGGTCGAGGGCGTACATCACGAAGTCGCGCACGATGAGGAAGTAGCTGGCGTAGGCCATCTCCTGGATGATGGCCAGCTCTTCTTCGAGCCGGGCCACGTAGTCGGCGGGCGGCTTGCCGCCGAACATCTCGCGCAGCCCGTCGAAGGCCAGCTTGCGGAGGTGCTCGTCGTTCGTCATCTTCCCCGAATCGAAGGGGGGGAAGTGGCGCTTCGAGAAGTCGAGCGTCACGTTGCAGCGCTCGGCGATGGCCAGCGTGTTGGCCAGGGCCTCGGGCAGGTCCTTGAAGCGCTCGGCCATCTCCCGGGGCGAGGCGAAGTAGAACTGGTCCGTGCCGAACGCCATGCGCTCTTCGTCGGTCGTCAGCTTGCCGGTGTTGATGCACAGCAGCACGTCGTGGGCGGCGGACTCCTCGCGGCGCAGGTAGTGGATGTCGTTTGTGGCGACGAGTGGGACGCCGAGGTCGCGGGCGATGACGATTTCGCCGCGGTTCACCGTCCGCTGCTCGTCGAGGCCGTTCTCCATGACCTCGAGGTAGTAGCGCCCGTCGCCAAACAGCTCGCGGTACTGCGCGACGACATCGCGGGCGACGCTTCCGCGGTCGGCCAGGACGTGGTGTGCGACCTCGCTCTTGAGGCAGCCGCTGAGGCAGATGAGCCCGTCGCTGTGCTTCTGGAGGAGTTCCCAGTCAATGCGCGGCTTGTAGTAGAAGCCTTCGAGGAAGGCTGCGGAGGCGAGCCGGATGAGGTTGCGGTAGCCCCGCTCGTCCTCGGCGAGGAGCGTGAGGTGGAAGGCGGCCTCCTTGATGCCGCCCACCAGCTCGCGGTCGAAGCGGCTGCCGGGCGCGACATATGCCTCGTAGCCGAGAATCGGCTTCACCCCCGCCTCGCAGGCCGTGCGGTGGAACTGCACGGCCCCGAACAGGTTTCCGTGGTCGGTCACGGCCACGGCGCGCATCCCGAACTGCTTGGCGGTCTCGACGAGGTCGGGTATCTTGCACGCCCCGTCGAGGAGCGAGTAGTGGCTGTGGACATGGAGGTGCACAAACGTATCGGCTGAGGCCATGGTGCCTCCTGGCAAGTCCACGTACAGGTCACGAAGGGGTGCAGGAACAGATTTGGGCGGCTGGGCACACCTTATTGAGCCGAGCGGTTCTGCGGTCGGTTCAATAGGGGCTTCGTCTGGCCGAGCCTTGGCCGGTGGCGCCGAGAAGAAACCAAACCCAGGCAGGCTGAGTTTGGTTTCTAGTGTGCCCAGCCGCCCAAATCTGCTCCTGCGCCCGTCACGAAGAGGTCGGGATGGCCCCGACAGGTCTGGTGTGCTCAGGCAAAGCATACCAGGGGATGGGCTTCAACAGGCCCGGTCACACAACAGTTGGGCAGTGTAGCGCCGGACCCCGCCGCTGTCAACATGAAAATCCGGCCGCCGTATCCCCCTGTCCGGCCAGCGCTTGCAGCGCTCCTGCCCTGCGCTGCGGTTGGCAGGGGCAAGGTGAGGAGAAGGCGCGGGGAGCTGTGTTTGTAGTGCGGGCTTCGGCATTGCCAGATTGGGGGGTTCTCTGAGGAGTTGTTTTTCGAGACGGGTCTTGCCAAGAAGAAGGCTTCTCCACACAATGGGCGTGTCAAGCGTGGGACTTGCGTTTCCCACCGCCCATTGCGAAG
>VGYV01000352.1 GCA_016872855.1 Planctomycetota bacterium | reverse complement strand
GGCGCCCTCCTTCATCCCCTTCATCACGGGATAGAGCACGCCGCCGCCGAATGGGCCGAAGGCGATGCGGATGGTGCCCGCGAAGGGCTTGAACACATCGCCGTCGCGGATGAAGAGCATATTCGAGTAGTCAATCATCCCCCATCCGAACTGCTTGCCGTTCTTGGCGGTCATCACGCGGAAGTGGCCGGCGTAGCCGCCGGGGTTGGGCATCTCGATCATGTTCTCGGCGGTCGGCCGCCAGATGGTGCTCCAGGGCACGCACGTGCCCTTCGCCAGGTCAACCTTCCAAAGGACGTTGTGGCAGTAGAGCTCGTCGGGGTGCTTGGGGTCCATGTAGGCCCAGCCGAAGTAGGATGAGCCGCCGAAGAACTCGGCGACGAGTTTCCCACTCTTCGTGTCCCAGACGCTATGGCGCTTCGGCCCGTCCAAGGTCTCGGCGACCCACAGGTTGCCGTTCTTGTCAAGCGCGATGCCGCCGGGCTCCAGGATGCCGTTGGGGTCGTATCGCCCGACCCGCGGCCTCCCGCCCTCCTTGCCGATGCTCTTGATGCGATCGATGAACTTGCCGTCGCGCGAGAAGACCGAGATCCTTTGGCGTTTGCCTCCGTTCGCCACATAGATCTTGCCGTCGGCGCCAGCGGCAATGCCCGCGGGTTTATCCACGTCCACTTGGTCGAAGGTGACCTCACCAACCTTCTTCACGGCGACGTACACTTGGTCGCCCGTGATGGCCGCAAAGCCCCAGGACTGGGCGGCGATACGGCCCGGCTTGGCCAGAGGCCAGGTCTTCTTGAGGTTACCCTGGACATCGTACTCTGCAATCAGGTCGCGCGCCCCCCAGGACACGAGCACCGTGTCTTCTTGGAAGGCCACTCCGGTGGCGACGTTGGACTTGGCGTCGCCGCCGGGGGGCGGGGCGAGGAAGGGCTTGCCGTTGCCCCAGTTGAGGGGGCGCCCGTCCTTGGCGTCGAAGACCTTGACGGAGTGCTCGCCCTCGTAGCCGTGGTCGCCGACGACGAAGAGGCGCTCGCCATCGGTCGCCATGTCCTCGGCGTTGTGGCGGAGGCCCATGAGCTTCTTGCCCTTGAGGTCGGTCTTGATGATGCCCCAGCCCGATTCGCTCATGTTCCAGGAAAGGAACATCGCGTCGCCCGCGGCGCAGACGCTGGTGGGGCAGCCGTGGTCGCCGCCCCAGCCGCCCGTGTTGTCGTCGGTCTTGTAGGGCGGCTGGCCGCTGTTGTGGGCGGAGAGGATGAACCTGGTCTTGAGCGGCTGATGGGTCAGCCCCTTCCAGGCGTAGGCGCCGGGGGCGAGGGGCTTGCCCGCGTCGTCCAAACCGTCCCACCGCTCGACGTTCTGCCCCGCCCGCCGTGCGCCGGAAGCGACGAGGATGCGCTTGACCATGCCCGTCGCATCGAAGAGGCAGATGCTCACCTCGCTCTCCTCGGGCACGTCGTAGGTGAAGGTGAGGGGCATGGGCTTCTCGGGCGGCAGGCCCTCCTCGACCAGGTCCTTGGGCAGGTTGCCCTTCTCGGAGAAGATGATCTTGCCCCAGACGGATGACGACTGGTAGACGAAGCCTGGCCCGGCCATCACGTCGTAGCACCAGGCCCCGCCGCCGGCGGTCTTCAGGCCGTCGGGCGTGCCCCAGAAGACGCAGACGGATGCGGCCAGGATGTCGCCGGCCTTTACTGGTTTGACGCCGAAGGTGGCCCAGGGGATGCGGTACTCGAAGGTGTAGCCGCGCGCATCGTCGGCCTTCGCGTAGGCGGCCTGGAACTTGTCGCGGGGGATGACGCCGTTGGCCCCCAGGTCCGGACGGAGGGGCTTGCTGAAGGTCATCGCCTTCATCGCGACAAGGTTCGGCTCCTTGCGGTCGGTGTAGTACCAGAGCATCAGCGTGCACATCTTGTCGCTCTCGTCCCTGTTGAAGGACGACTTGTTGATCGGGTAGCCGAGGGCGGGGTCGAGCGACATGAAGATTTGGCAGACATCGGCGTCCCAGGCACGGTCGGGGTCAACGTTCGGGTCATGGCGATTCATCATCGGCGATGGGTCGCGGACGACGCCGCTGATGTAGAGCGCCTCGGCGTCGTACATCAGCGCGCAGCGCGCGCTCTGCATCTCGCTCGTCTCCGAGACCACATACATGAGAATCTGCCCGGAGAGGTCCCAATCATCGAGCTTTCCATCAATCGCCACCTTGCCTGGCACGGGCACGGCATAGACCTTCTTGTGGCGACCTAGCCCCGTGTCGGCGAGGGCGGACACCGAGGCGGTGAGAAGGGCAATGCAGATGGCTGCCTTGAGGCGCATGGTGCGCTCCTGCCAAGAAGGGACCAGAGGGACAAAAGGGACCCAAGGGACCAAAAGGACTCTCGCTTGTGCCGGAGGCCTGTCTTGTAGCCCGCGAAGCGGGCGACCCAGTCGTAGCCCAGGGCGACCAAAGGGAGGCCTGGGAAAAGGCGTCCCCCATTCATGAGCCCCTGGAAGGGGCGATTCATGGCCCTCTGAATCGCCCCCTTCGGGGGCTCCCCGCTTGATGCACCCATACCCAGGGCTCCCTTCGGTCGCCCTGGGCTACGGCCCAAACGCCCCCGTTCGGGGGCTCAGACAATTGCATCCCCCGCTCGTCCCGACGGTCCTCCGTCGGGGTGCAGGGTGCCCTCGACGAAGCCTGCCCCTTCGGCAAGCTCAGGGCAGGCTCTGAGCGAAGCCGAACGGGCTCGCGCCAGGCTTGGACGCTCTGGCGTCCATCTTACCTCTGGACGCGGGAAGATCAAGCGGGACGGAGGGGGAGGAGGCCCCATCGTCAGAGGGAGAGGAGGTAGGCGACCAGGTCGTCGAGCTCCTCCTTGGTGAGGTGGGAGGTGCGGCCGTGCTTGTCGCCCTGGTTGAACTTGGTGAGGACCTCGAGGAGGGTGACGGCGCGGCCGTCGTGGAGGTAGGGGCCGGTGCGGTAGAGCTCGAGGAGGGAGGGGTTGTCGAATGCCTTGACGCCGGCGTCGAGGGGGCCGGTGGTGCCGACGTCGTGGGTCTTGAGGTCGGTGAAGAGCTCGCCGGAGTGGCAGGCGGCGCAGTAGGTCTTTGGGCTGCGGAAGATTGCCTCGCCGCGCTTGGCGGCGGGGGTGAGCGAGCCGTCGCGGCTGCGGTAGGGGCTGGGGCGGGGGGTGAGGGAGCGGAGGTAGGCGTCAATGGCCTTCGCCTCGTCCTCGACGACGGCGCGGTAGAGGATGAACTGGAGGCCGGCTCGGACGGCGTGCTCCATGTCCTCGCGGATGCCGAGGGACATCATGGGGGCGGTGCGGTGGGCGTTGAGCATGCTCTTGTTGTTCTTGGGGTTGCCCATGCCGTCGTTGAGGAGGTCCCAGTTGAGGCCGTCCACGCGTGCGTCGGGGTGGCAGGTGGCGCAGCTCATCCAGCGCTGGTAGCAGATGCGTGCGTCGTGGAAGAGCATTTCGCCGCGGCGGGCGAGGTCGGGCTGGACGGCGGGGCCGAGGGGGAGGGTGGCTTCGAGGCGCGCGCGCTCGCCGCTGATGAGGGCGAGGGTGTCGGAGAAGTAGTTGGCGACGTAGAGGGTCTTGCCCGTCGGGTCGAAGGCGGCGCCCATCGGCCCTTCGCCGCCGGTGGGGCTGCGGCGGATGGCGTCCCAGCGGCGCAGCAGCGACAACTCGTTGGCCAGCTCGGGCAGGCGGTCCGCGGGCTGCTTGGCCAGGCGCTCGTGGAGGCGGACGAGGTCAATGAAGGCGACCTCGTGGGAGCAGGGGAAGGTGACGGCGAGGGTCTTGGCGTCGGGCGAGAGGACGGCGGCGAAGGGGTCGGCGGTGCCGTGGCTCGCCTCGTCCATGAGCACGGTGGCGTGCCACTTGCGGGTCTTGGCGTCGAGGATCGTCAGGCCGCTGTTGTTCACCCAGCCGCGTTCGAGCTGGGTGGGCGGGAGGTTGAAGCGGGCGACGACGTGGACGACGTAGACCCAGGCGCCGTCGGGCGAGCAGGCGATCTGGCGGAGGTTGATGGCGCCCGAGGGGAGCTTGATCGTGGCGAGGGGCTTGAGCGTCTTCGCGTCGTACGCGTTCACCACGCACGCATTGTCGGGGTCGGTGGCGGGGCCGAGGGGGAGGAGGTTGGCGACCCAGAGGGTCGCGCCGTCGGGCGAGGGGGCGCAGAAGACCGGCTCGCGGGTGGCTGGGAGGTTTTGCACAAGCTTCTTCGCCGCGGTGTCCACAACGGCCACGTTGTTCAGGAAGCGGTCGCAGGCGTAGAGGCGGTCGCCGTCGGGGGGGAGAGCAAGGCCGCAGGCGGACCGGCCGGCCTCGACCTTGGCTCCCACGCTGCCGGTCTTGGCATCCACGAGGGCGACCGTGCCGGAATCGGCGTCGGCGACGAAGAGGTTGGCGCCATCGCGCGAGAGCGCCAGGCCGGCGGGGGAGCCCCCCACGAGCGCCCGCCACGCCACCTTGCGCGCCGCGAGGTCCACCGCGGCCACGGCGCCCGCGGTGTGGAGCGAGACAAAGGCGCGGGAGCCGTCGGCCGCCATCGCCATGCCCCAGGGGGACTGGTGGGCGGGCCGAGCCGTCTCCGCGCCCCACGCGGCGGCTCCGGCCAGCATGAGTGTGACGAAGGCCCCCCTTCGCAACGTTTCCGCCATTCGCTCGACCTCTGCGTGAGTGCCTCGAGGGAGGTGCTCCCGGTGCGAGAGCGCGCGAACCATCATTCTAGCCATTCCCGCCCCTCACGGCAAATAACGCGCTTGCGTTTCGCGCGGAATCCGCTACACTATGGGGGATGGGCCTCGGCCCTCTGCTGTCCGACGCCCGGGTCCTTGAAGGCACTAACCTCCCCCACCCCCTCGACCCATGCGGCCTCATCCCGGCCCGGGGCCAATGGAGAGAGGCGTGGGGGAGGCCCACTCCTTCCCGCCCGCCGGCCGCGGCAACCCAAGCGATACGGAGCAAGGCATGGCACCCGACGAGAAGCTGGCGAGCGAGCTGGCGCGCCGGGCGAGGGACGGCCGGCTGCCGTGCGCCGCGGCCTTCGCCATTGCGGAGGAGCTGGGCGTGCCCCGCCTCCAGGTGGGCCAGGCCGCCGACGAGTTGGGGGTCAAGATCGTTGACTGCCAGCTCGGCTGCTTCGGGCGAGGGAAGAGGCCGGGGAGCCGTTGGCCCCAGCGCAAGCGCTGACGAGGCGCGTCATGCCGAGCGAAGCCGAGGCATCTCTCTGCGGCCGCAGGAGAAGAGAGATTCCTCGACTTCGCAAGGCTCCGCTCGGAATGACCCCACCGGGGGCCCGTCGTCGGCTGCGCAGGGGCCGGTGAGGAACTCAGTGGCCCAGGCTCTCTGCATCATCGGCCGGAAGCGGGTGGGGAAGACGACGCTGATCGAGCGCCTCATCCCCGAGCTGAGCCGCCGCGGCTATCGCGTGGCGACGGTGAAGCGGCCGGCCCACCACTTCGCCTTCGACCTGCCGGGGAAGGATAGCCGCCGGCACTTTGAGGCGGGCGCCGTGGCCAGCCTGGTCTACGGCGACGGCAAGGTGGCCGTCGTCCGCCGCACGCCAGGGCCGCCGCGCCTAGAGGACCTTCTGGCGGAATGCGTGCCGAACGCTGACCTCGTGCTGGTGGAGGGGCACAAGAGCGCGACGCTGCCCAAGATCGAGGTCTTCCGCGCCGGCGCCCACCCGCAGCCGCTCTACAGCGGCCAGCCCCACATCCTGGCCATCGCCAGCGACGCCCCGGTCGAGCTGGGCATCCCGTGGCTGGACCTCAATGACACGGCGGCCATTGCCGAGTTCATCGTCGCACGCTTTCCCCTCAAGACTGCCTGAAGGCAGGACTCCCAACGCGCCGATGCCGTCGTTCGGCGTCCTGCCTTCAGGCGGTCTTGGGGGCCGCCCGGTTGCGCTGGGCGCCGCCTTGCATATATAATCGTGGCCGGGGAGGGAGTGGCAGCGGCCGCTGTGCGGTGCGGTCGCCGCGCAGCGATGGATGTCGGCCCAATGGCAACAGCTCCCCCAGACAAGCTGGCGCGCGTGCGCCGCGTGACGATGGCGGCGCTCAGTGTGTTGGACCTCCTGCTCGTGCTTGCCATCGGCGGCGTGGTGCTGGGCTATGACTTCGGGCCGGCTCCCGCGGCACAGCAGCCGCTGTTGCGGGGGCTGGACCTCGCGTTGCTGGCCTTCTTCCTGGCTGAGTGGGTGGTGCGGGTGGCCCTGGCGGAGCGGCGGCTTCGCTTCGCGGCCTCGCGGTGGTACGACGCGCTGGCCCTGGCGGCGCTGCTGGATGCGGCGGCGGGGGGCCGCGCCACGTGGTCGTGGTTCCTCGTGCGGGGCGGCGCGGCGGGGCTGATAGCCCTGGCGCGGGCGGGGTGGGTGCGGCGCCTGGTGGGCCGGCTGTGGCGGCATCCCGCGCCGCTCCTGGTGGGGAGCTTTGCCGGCGCGATCCTGCTCGGCACTGCGCTCCTGGCCCTGCCGATCGCCAGCGAGAGTAAGCAGAGCATCGGGGTGGTGAACGCCCTGTTCACCGCTACGTCGGCCGTCTGCGTGACCGGGCTGACCGTGCTGGACACTGGGACGGCTTTCACGCTCTTCGGGCAGGTGGTGATCCTGGCGCTGATTCAGCTCGGCGGGTTGGGCATCATGACCTTCTCCGCCGCCATGTTCCTGATGGCCGGGCGCGCGATCTCGGCTTCCCAGGGCGTCGCCCTTCAGTCCATGCTCGACCAGGAGTCGGCGCGGGAGGCCCGGACGCTGGTGCGCTTCATCGCGCTCTTGACCCTGGCCGTCGAGGCGGCGGGCGCGGTCGCCCTCTTCTTCTGCTTCGCCGGCCGCGAGGGCTACACGGTGCAGGCCGTGTACTCCGCGGTCTTCCACTCGGTGTCCGCCTTCTGCAACGCGGGTTTCTCGCTGTACGGCAGGAGCTTCGTGGAGTATCGCGGCCACCTGGGGCTGAACCTCACGATCACCACGCTCATCATCGTCGGCGGGCTCGGCTTCCCCGTGCTGCGCGACCTGCTGGTCGTGGGCCGGCGGCAGCGTCTGGGCGAGGGCCGCTCGCCCCGGCTCCACACGCAGACCAAAGTGGTCCTCACCACCTCCGCCATCCTCATCGTGGGCGGCGCCCTGGTCTTCTACCTCCTCGAGCTGCCCTCCACCCTCGGACCGATGCGGCCGGGCGAGCGGGTGCTCGCCAGCTACTTCCAGTCGGTCACCACGCGCACGGCCGGCTTCAACACGGTGGACATCGCCGCGGTGCGGACGCCGGTGCTGGTGGTGCTGATGTTCCTGATGTTCGTCGGCGCCTCGCCCGGCGGCACGGGGGGCGGGATCAAGACGACCACGGCGGCCATCCTGTTCCAGGCCATGCGCTCCGCCTTCCGCCGCCGGCCCGAGGTCGAGCTGTTCGGCCGCACCGTGCCGCGCTCCACCATCCGACGCTCCATCGCCCTGGTCACCCTCTCCGCTCTCCTGCTCCTTGCAGCGGCGGTCGCGCTCACGAGCGCCGAGCCGCGCCAGCCCTTCGACAAGCTCGTGTTCGAACAGGTGTCGGCCTTCGGCACGGTGGGGCTCTCGACCGGCATCACCGCGGCCCTCTCAGACGCCGGCAAGCTGATCATCCTCGCGCTCATGTTCGCCGGGCGCATCGGCCCGCTCACGCTCATGTTCTCCCTCCTAGGCGAGGGACGCCCGGCGCGCTACAAGTACCCCAACACCCATATCATGGTAGGATAGAGCTGGAGGAACACAGCCATGCCACGCGTCGCCGTGTTCGGCCTGGGACAGTTTGGGACCACGCTCGCCGAGGCCCTGGTGCAGCAGGGGGCCGAGGTGCTGGCGTTCGACACCGACCCCGAGCGCGTCGAGGCGGTGAAGGAGCGCGTCTCGATGGCCGTGGCGCTCGACTCGACCGACGAGCAGGCGCTGCGCGCCGTGGGACTCGAACAGGTGCAGACCGCCATCGTGACGATGGGCACGAACATCGAGGCCAACATCCTCACCACTGCGCTCCTCAAGCAGCTCGGCGTGCCCCGCATCATGGCGCGGGCCACCACGCCCACCCAGGAGCGCATCCTGCGCGCCATCGGCGCCAACAAGATCATCAACGTCGAGCGCGAGATGGGCGAGGCCATCGCCACCACCCTCGCCATCGGAGAAGTCCACCGCTTCTTCACCCTCGCCACCGGGCACAGCATCGTCGAGGTTGACGTGCCCGAGCGCCTCCTCGGCAAGACCGTCGAGGAGGCCCAGCTCCGCCAGCGCCACAACGTGAACATCGTGGCGATCAAGAAGCGGCGGCCGGACGTGGACGAGCGCGGCCGCCGCGCGCTCCGCGAGGAGATCAGCATCGTGCCCAAGCCCACCGACAAGCTCGAGGAGGGCGACCTGCTGGTCCTGGCGGGGGAGAACGACGACATTCAGGCCCTCTTGAGGGGATGACCCGTGGCGCTCTCGAATCTTCGTCGCCTCCTCCTCCTGCGCCCGCGGCTCTGGCTCCTGCTCATCCTCTGGCCCCTCGCCGCACTCCTCCTCATCCTCGCACCACTCGGCATCGTGCAGTCCGAAACCACCGCGATTGGGGCCACCCTCACCATCGTCATCGTCCTCGCCGTCGCCAGCCTCATCCTGCTCCTCCTCGTCGCCCGACGCATCCGCCAAGGCATCCGCGAGCTGCGCGCCAAGCTGTTCCAGGGCGACTACGAGGGCGCACTCGACGTCGCCCGCCGATACCCGTCCGTCGGCCAGGCCCTTGGCTTCGAAAGCGCACTGGCCCGCATGCTCGACTTCGACGCCCGCCGCGCCGAGAAGCTCGCCGCCGCCACACGCCTCCTCAGCAGCCTCTTCCACGAGGCCGACCAGTCCTTCTTCATCGCCGACCTCGAGGAAAACCTCCTCCACCTCAGCCGCGCCACTCGACAGCTCTTCGGCGTCAAGGTCGAGCGCTTCTCTCTCCTCTCCGTCCTCGTCCTACCAGCCAACCGCGAGTTCGGCCAGTTCTACAACTCCCTCGCCAGCGGCGAGCGCGCCCGGGCCG
>VGYV01000351.1 GCA_016872855.1 Planctomycetota bacterium | reverse complement strand
CCTGTTGGGCAAGTGCCTGAGCATGCCGGTCATCCGCGCCCACGGCTACGCAAACACGCTCACGGACGAGGAGTTCCTTGAGGCGATCAACGGCACGGTGGAGAAGATGGTCGGGGTGAATATGCGACGGCCCGCGCGGTATCCCGAGAATTACTTCGGGCAATTCTACACGATCCAGAATTACCAGCTTTCCGTGGGCAACGTGTGGGAGCGGATTCAGGCGGACATCCTGCGCTGCTTGAAGATCGAGCCCGAGGCCCGCGAGGTGCTGAGCTTCTTCCTGGACCAGGTGGAGTACGAGGCGGACTTCACGGGCATCAAGGCCCGCTTCACCCGCTGGCGCAACACCCTCGACGCCCTGCTGGGCTTCAAGCTCCTCAGGAAGCTTCCGGGCAAGGCCAAGGATGTGACAACGTATGCGCTCCACGCCGAGATGGTGCCGCTGTTGCGGCGAGTCTTGGCGTCAGACAAGGCCCAGGACATTCCTGCCATCCGTTCCCAGGCCGCCCTGGCCGAGGTGCCCAACGTGGAGGAGATGGAGAAGCAGTTCGAGGGCCATCTGCGCGGCATCCTCGACAGGCAGCTCGATGAAGTCGTTGAGTTCGGGCGGGACCAGATGAGCATTCAGGCTGTCGCAGGCTATCTCGAGCAGCTCTTCGGACCGATGCTGTACTTCGACATCCTGCTGGCCATCGCCCAGCAGTACGGGATGACGGCCACCGACATCATCAACCAGGAAGGCGTGCGGGCCGGCACAACGGGCTTCCACCTGGCCCTCTTTGGCGCCCCGGGCACGGGCAAGACCTTTGCCATCAAAGACATCATCATGGGCGACGAGGGCAAGGGGGTGAAGCCGCACGGCCTGCCGGGCATCAACCGCTATTGCGGGGGGATGACGGCAGCGAACTTCATCCGGATTGGCGAAGCGTACCAGGGCAAGCGGTTCAACTTCGTGGTCACCGAGTTCAACGACTGGTTCCGCTACAAGGGCATGGTTGAGCCGCTCAAGCTCGCCCTTGAGCAGGGGCGCATCCGTTATGAGACGAAGGCGGAAACCGTCGGGCCATATCAGTTCAGTTGCTACTTCTCCACCAACTACAACACCCAGGTCAGCCGCGAGGCGGGATACCGGGTGACGGTGAGCGACCCGAACTTCAACGCGATCGAGGACCGCATGCTCGTGCGCATGCACCGCATGACCAAGCAGCGGCTGCGCGAGCTGAGCCGCAGCCAGCGCGAGCTAGCCCTTGGCCGACTCAAGATGCCCCTGGCCGGCGACATCAGGAACCACCTCACACTGGTCTACGCCATCCAGACCCAGCACCCGCTTGTGCGCGAGCGCTTCCAGGCCAAGCAGGTCGTGCTGCGTGAGAGCTTCTTTGAGGCATTGGAGAAGGCCCAGGCTCTCCTGCTTGAGCAGATACGCGGCGAATTGCTCTTCAGTGTGCGGGTGAGGCAGAACGCCATCAAGCTGGCGGGGGCACTGACCCTGTTCTCATACTTCCAGCGGGCGGGGAGCCGTCTAGAGATTCCAGATGAGGCCCGCGACCTAGCGCTGAAGTTCTTCGTGGAGGAAGTGGCGATCCGGCAGAAAACAGGCATTGACGTCCAGGCAGTCTTGTCGCGCCTTGCCCCTGCCGAGCGTACGGCACCGGCCGGGCCTCAATGCGCCCCATCCGTAGACGTGGCTGATGGGTAGTGTGGCGTTCGGTCCCGCGTCGCGGGTTCCGTGTGGTTCCGCGTGTTCTGCGGGCAGCCGGACGCTATCCGTGCCCATCCGTGCAATCCGTGGTTGCCCTCCCTCCGTTCTTGCTCTGCGGCCTCTGCGTGGCAATCGGGCTTCGCGTTCCGCGTGGTCCGCGTGTTCCGCGGGCGGCCGGACGCTATCCGTGCCCATCCGTGCCATCCGTGGTTGCCCTCCCTCCGTTCTTCCTCTGCGGCCTCTGCGCCCTCTGCGTGAGGAATCGTTTTCGCGCTCTTTCGCGTGTTTCGCGGGCCATAGCAAAGCAGCGACACTTGCGGATCGCTGCTCCGGGTGAAGTCGGGGCGGGCGGCCGGCTCACCAGGCGTAGTGGGCGAAGGCTTTGTTGGCCTCGGCCATGCGGTGGGTGTTTTCGCGCTGGGTGGCGGCGTGGCCCTCGTGCTTGAAGGCGTCGCCCAACTCGTCGGCCAGGCGGATGTGCATGGGCTTGCCCTTGCGGCCTCGGGCGCCCTCGAGGAGCCAGCGGAAGGCGAGGGCCATCTGGCGCTTGGGGCTGACCTGGACGGGGACCTGGTAGTTTGCGCCGCCGACGCGGCGGGAGCGGACCTCGACGGCGGGGCGGACGTTCGCGATGGCGGTCTCGAAGAACTTGAGGAACTCGGTGCCCTGGTTGCGTTCCTCGATGAGGGAGGCGGCGCGGTAGAAGATGCCCTCGGCGATGCTCTTCTTGCCGCGCTTCATCAGGCAGTTGATGAACTTGCCGACCAGCATGCTGTGGTACTTGGAGTCGGGCTTAAGAAAGCGTTCGGTCGACTCAAACTTCTTTGCCATTCAGGGTCTCCGCTGACTGGATGAATGGATGATTGGATGGGTGGATGGGTGTCTGACATTCATCCAGTCATCCACCCATCCCTTCATCCGATGTTCCTCACTTCGGCAGCTTGCAGCCGTATTTGGAGCGGGAGCGCTTGCGTTCCTTGACGCCCGCGGCGTCGAGCGGGCCGCGGATGATGTGGTAGCGGACGCCCGGGAGGTCGCGGACGCGGCCGCCGCGGACGAGGACGATGGAGTGTTCGTGGAGGTTGTGGCCTTCGCCTGGGATGTAGGCGGTGACTTCGCGGCCGTTGGAGAGGCGGACGCGGGCGATCTTGCGGAGGGCGGAGTTGGGTTTCTTGGGGGTGCGGGTGGTGACCTGGAGGCAGACGCCGCGCTTCTGGGGGCAGGCCTGGAGGTCGGGGCGCTTGCTCTTGCGGCGCTGGGGCTTGCGGCCGAGGCGGATGAGCTGCTGGATGGTCGGCATGCGCGGTCCTTTCGGGGGTCAGGAGGTGGTTTCCACGGGGGTGGGGCCGGCGTCGGGCGCGGGGGCGGGAGTAGCCGGCCCTTCGCCCAGGGTGGCGCCCGGCGGGGGCGGGAGCTGGGCCTTTTCCATGCCGGCCAGGTAGTGGCGCGGGAAGCCCGTGCCGGCCGGGATGAGATGGCCGAGGATGACGTTCTCCTTCAGGCCGCGGAGGTAGTCGGTGCGGCCGGCCAGGGCGGCCTCGGTGAGGACCTTGGTGGTCTCCTGGAAGGAGGCGGCGGAGATGAAGCTCTCACTCTGGAGAGCGGCCTTGGTGATGCCGAGGAGGAGGGGCTGGGCGGTGCCTGGCTTGCCGCCGCGTGCGACGACGCGCTCATTCTCCTGGCGGAAGCGGACCTTGTCCACGATGCTGCCGGGGAGGAGTGTGGTGTCGCCCACATCGTCACCCACCTTCACTTTGCGGAGCATCTGGGTCACGATTATCGCGATGTGCTTATCGTCGATGATTTCGTTCTGGGAGCGGTAGACGCCCTGGATTTCGCGGAGAAGGTAGTCCTGGAGGGCTTCGATGCCCTTGATGCGGAGGATGTCCTGGGGGACAAGAGGGCCGTCCACCAGGCGGTCGCCGGCGCGGACGTAGTCGCCGTCGTGGACGGTGAGGTGTTTGCCGTGGGGGACGAGGTGGGCGACGGTGTCGCCGGTTTCCTCATTGGTGACGTTGATGATGCGCTTGCCGCGCTTGCGCTCGCCGAGGGTGACGCGGCCGGAGATTTCGGAGATGATGGCGGGGTCTTTGGGCTTGCGCGCCTCGAAGAGTTCGGTGACGCGTGGGAGGCCGCCTGTGATGTCCTGGACGCGCTGGATTTCGCGTGGGGTTCGGGCGAGGATGTCGCCGGGGTGGACTTCTTCGTCTTCCTCGACCATGATGTGAGCTTTCTCGGGGATGGAGTAGAGGCCGAGGACGCGTCCCTCCTTGTCGGCGACGGCGATCTGGGGATGGAGGTCGCCCTTGTGCTCGATGACGATGCGGCGGCGGGAGCCGTGCTGGTCCACCTCCTCGCGGACCGTTTCGCCTTCGACGATGTCCTCGTAGCGGACGACGCCGCCCATCTCGCTCAGGACTGGTGTGAAGTGGGGCTCCCAGGTGGCGAGCAGGGTGCGGGGTGCGACGGCCTGGCCGTCCTTGACTTTGAGGGAGGCGCCGAGCTTGACCTCGTAGCGGCGGACCTCGCTGCCAGCTTCGTCCTCGAGGACGAGTGCTCCGTTGGGGTTCATGGCCAGGAGCTCGCCGGTGCGGGTCTGGATGGTCTTGAGGTTGTGGTAGCGGATGCGGCCTTTGCCTTCGGCGCGGATTTCGGGCGCGGCGAAGCCGGTGGCCGCGGTGCCGCCGTAGTGGAAGGTGCGCATGGTGAGCTGCGTGCCCGGCTCGCCGATGGACTGTGCGGCGATGATGCCGACGGCCAGCCCCTCTTCGGCCAGCTCGCCGGTCGAGAGGTCCATGCCGTAGCACTTGGCGCACACGCCGTGCGGGGCCTCGCACATCATGGGTGAGCGGACGCGGAGGCTGCTGATGCCGAGGGCCTCGATGCGCGCGGCGGCGCTCTCGCTGATCATCTCGTTGGCCTGGACGATGGTCTCCCCGGTGCGGCGGTCCACGATGGTCTCGAGGGAGACGCGGCCGTGCAGAAGCTCGCCGATCGGGATGTCCACCTTGTCGCCCTTGTAGACCACGCTCTTGGTGATGCCGGCCACGGTGCCGCAGTCGAGCATGGTGACGACGACGTTCTGCGCGACGTCGGCCAGCTTCCGCGTGAGGTAGCCGGATTCGGCGGTCTTGAGCGCCGTGTCGGCCAGGCCCTTGCGGCCGCCGTGAGTAGAGCTGAAGTATTCGAGGACGGGCAGGCCCTCGCGGAAGTTGCTCTTGATGGGCGTCTCGATGATCTTGCCCGACGGCTTGGCCATCAGCCCGCGCATGCCGGCGAGCTGGGTGATCTGCACCGCGTTGCCGCGGGCGCCCGACTCGAACATGGCCCAGATGGGGTTCAGGTAAGTGCGGCCCTCGAGGGTGTCGTTCCGCAGCTCGGCCATCAGCTCCTCGGTCACGCGGTCCTTCGCGTGCGTCCACCGCTCGATGACCAGGTTGTAGCGCTCGCCGTCCGTGATCACGCCGCTGCGGTAGCGGCGGTCAATCTGCTCGACCTCTTTCTCCGCCTTGCCAATGATCTCGGGCTTCTTGGGCGGCATGCGAAGGTCGCGCGTCGAAATCGAAAGGCCGGCCAGCGTCGCGTGCCGGAAACCAAGCTCCTTGATCGTGTCCAGCAGCTCCAGAGTCGGGCCCCGCCCCAGTATCTGATGGCAGTCCGAGATGATGTCGTTCAGCCGGCCCTTGTTCAGTGTCGTGTTGTAGAACGGCAGGCCGCTGGGCAGCTTGCTGTTGAAGTACACGCGGCCCGCAGTGGTGAGGACGAAGCCCCCTGTGTATGCGCCCCTCTGGCCGTGCTGGTCCACAAGCGCCGTGTAGCCGGGCAGGCGGACGTGGACTCGGCTGTGGTAGTGCAGGGCATCGTAGCCCAGCGCCACCAGCACCTCGTCCGGGCTCGAAAACCGCCGAAGCTGCTCGTCCGGCGTCCCGTCGGTCCGCATGCACGTCAGATAGTAGCAGCCCAGCACGATGTCCAGCGACGGCGTGATGATCGGCCGCCCGTCGGCCGGCGAGAACACGTTGTTCGTGCTCATCATGAGCAGCGACGCCTCGGTCTGCGCCTCAATCGAGAGCGGCAGGTGCACCGCCATCTGGTCCCCGTCGAAGTCCGCGTTGAACGCCTCGCACACCAGCGGGTGTATCTGGATGGCGTTCCCCTCGATCAGCACCGGCTCGAACGCCTGGATGCCCATCCTGTGCAGCGTCGGCGCACGGTTCAGCAGCACCGGGTGCTCGTGGATCACCTCGTCCAGGATGTCCCACACCTCCTCATCCTTGCGCTCGAGCATCCGCTTTGCGCTCTTGATCGTGTCCACCAGCCCCGCTTCCTTCAGGCGGCGGATGATGAACGGCTGGAACAGCTCCAACGCGATCTTCTTCGGCAGCCCGCACTGGTGGAGCCGCAGCTCGGGGCCGACCACGATCACCGACCGGCCCGAATAGTCCACCCGCTTGCCCAGCAGGTTCTCCCGGAACCGCCCCGGCTTCCCCTTGATCATGTCCGTGAGCGACTTCAGCGGCCGGTTGCTCGACCCCAGCACCGGATGCTTGCACCGCTCGTTGTCGAACAGCGCGTCCACGCTCTGCTGAAGCATCCGCTTCTCGTTCCGGATGATCACCTCAGGGGCATGGAGGTCCAGCAGCTTCTTCAGCCGGTTGTTCCGGTTGATCACCCGCCGGTAAAGATCGTTCAGATCGCTCGTCGCGAAGTTCCCGCTCTCCAGCAGCACCAGCGGCCGCAGGTCGGGCGGTATCACAGGCACCACGTCCAGCACCATCCACTCCGCCCGATTGTTCGAGTCCCGAATCGCCTCCACCACCTTCAGCCGCTTCACGATCTCCTTCTTCCGC
Organism: Planctomycetota bacterium; assembly: GCA_016872855.1. Taxonomy (GTDB): domain Bacteria; phylum Planctomycetota; class PUPC01; order DSUN01; family DSUN01; genus DSUN01. The sequence goes on along the minus strand of VGYV01000351.1, from coordinate 2,490 downwards.
TGCTGCGAGCTCGTCTCCGTCAGCTCCGCACGCAGCTCCTTCGACAGCGTGTCGAGGTCCAGCTTCTGAAGCAGCTTGCGCACCGCCTCGGCGCCCATGTCCCCCTCGAAGTCCTCGTACTTCGCCTTCAGCCGCTGATACTCGTCCTCCCCGATGAGCTGCTTCTCCTGAATCCCCTCGGCCGCGGCCCCACCCGGGTCGAGGACCACGTACTCCTGGAAGTAGATGACCTTTTCGAGCGAGCTCACCTTCATCGCCAGGAGATTGCCCATCCGCGAGGGCATGGACTTGAAGAACCAGATATGCGCCACGGGCGCGGCCAGATTGATATGCCCCATCCGCTTCCGCCGCTCCCGGCTGTGCGTCACCTTCACCCCGCACCGGTCGCAGATGATCCCCTTGTGCTTCATCCCCTTGTACTTCCCGCAGAAACACTCCCAGTCCCGTTCCGGCCCGAAAATCCGCTCGCAGAACAGACCGTCCTTCTCCGCACGATACGTCCGGTAATTGATCGTCTCTGGCTTCTTCACCTCCCCGTACGACCACGAGCGAATCTCGTCCGGCGACGCCAGCGAGATGCTCACCGAAACCACTTCGTTCACGTTCTCGAAGAACGGAGTCGCCATGCGATCGGACCCCCTGGGAGTTCCAGGAACAGCCACCTCCGGGCGCAGTGCGCGCACGGGCCTGAATACAACATTATAGCGGCAAAGCCCGTGCCATTCAAGGAAATTTCTCACGCTTTTTCCCCCCCGCCGTCCCCAGCCCCCTGAGCGAGGGGACAGCACCAGCCAAAGGGACCCAAGGGACCAAAGGCACCCAACGGACCTCCCCCCGCTAGTCCTTGCACCTCGCCCATCCCCCTCTTGTCCCTTCCGTCCTTTTGGCCCCTTGCGTCCCTTGGCTTCTTCCCCCCTTCCCACAGACGCAGGGTGTCAAACAGTCGACTTTGGCACTTTCTTGACCAGATGACCGGTTCAGGGTAAAAGAGAAAGCCGTTCCCCGAGTAGAGAAGCCGAGCTAGAGACTTCCCCGTCGGAGGAACGGCCATGGGCGCCGACAGTGTAGCAGGTTTCGGGGCGGTTGTCGCGGTCTTTTTGGGGGTCTTCACGGTGCCGACGGCGCAGACCTTCCTCACCCTGGTGCAGGGCTGGGTGTTGTGCCTGGGGCGTCCCACGGTCCGGCGGCTCGTGTCGGTGGTGGACGGGAAGGTCAAGTCGCTGTCGGCCTACGCGCGGTTCTTCCGCTGTGCCCGCTGGGAGATGCAGGAAGTCTGGCGCCTCCTCGTGGTCGAGGTGCTGGTGCCCTGGTTCGCACCGACGGGCCGGCTGATCTTCGCCACCGATGACACGACCTGCGACAAGTTCGGCAAGCGGGTGGCGTTCGCCGCGATCTTCCGGGATGCTGTGCATTCGTCGGGCGGGCGCGTCGTGTTTCACCGGGCGCATTGTTGGGTGGTGCTGAGCCTGCAGGTGCGCTTGCCTCTGTGGAACAAGGTCATCAGCTTCCCGGTGAACACGCGGCTCTACCGCAAGGAGGCGGACTGCGACGCGGCGCATCCGTTCCGCACTCGCCAGCAGCTTGCCCTGGAGATGATCTGCGAGGTGGCCACGTGGCTCCCGGACCGCCAGATCGAGCTCGTGGGCGATGGGGCCTATCCGTGCGAAGAACTCGTCGTGGGGCTTCCCCGCGAGGTGAGCTTGACCAGCCGGATGCGCTCGGACGCGGCGCTCTATGAGCTGCCCAAGCGGCCGCGCCGGCCGCGTCCCGGCCGTCCCCGGCAGAAGGGACGCCGGCTGCCCACGCCCGAGCGGATGGCCCGGCGAGCCAAGGACTGGAAGCGGGTGAAGGTCCTGATGTATGGGGAAGAGCGCGAGCGGCTCATCTGGACGCGGCGGGTCCTCTGGTGGAAAGTGAGCGGGGCCGTCCCGGTCCTCCTGGTCGTCAGCCGCGACCCCGGAGGCAAGGAGGACGACGACTTCTTCGTCACCACGGATATCCAGGCGGACCCTGCCCACGTGGTCGAGACGTTCGCCATGCGGTGGGGGATCGAGGAGGTCTTCTGGGAGGGCAAGCAGCTCATCGGGTTCCGCAAGGTCCAGGGCTGGCGGCCGCGGAGCGTCGAGCGGCAGGCGCCCTTTGCGCTCTTCGTCCTGTCGCTGGTGAAGGCCTGGTATGTGCATTCGGTGGCTCTTCGCACGCGGCCCGAGGAGTTGCCCCCGACCTCCGCGATGCTCACCGCACTCCGGTACGCCTACTGGCAGCAACGAATTAACCGCCTGTCGTTGCCAGGGCGAGAGAAGTGCGAAATACTCAAGGCGGTCCACAACGCCCTTGCCGCCGCTGCATAGCGCCTGGAAAAGTGGCAAACTCCACCTGCTGTAATGCACGACATTTCCTCAACTTACGCAGTGTCCGAAACGGACCACGCCCAATTGATATTTGAAGATTTGACACCTGCCCCCACCTGCCCCCACCGGATCCGTGCGG
>VGYV01000350.1 GCA_016872855.1 Planctomycetota bacterium | reverse complement strand
CATTCGTCTCGCGCTTCGCGGTCAGAACGCTACTCACGCGCGCATCGAACTGCTCCCACACGTCCAACTCGACGGGGCTTCGCGGGACATTGTAGCGGTAGAGGCTGAAGATGGATGCCCCCCCCCGGCTGGGCTTGCGGCCGGCCGCGGAGATGAACGTGCGGTTGGTCTTAGCCAGTGTGGCAGAGAACGCGAGCAGAAGCATACCGCGGGCCGTTGGGTCCTGCACCCGGCTGATCTCGTGCCGCAAACACGCCAGGCTCACCAACTGGCGAGGCGTGAAGAGCTCGTGGACAAACCGCGCGTCGGCATTGCGAGGAAGGGGCACGTTCCGGGGATAATCGTACGCCCGCAACGCCTCGGCGAGAGCCACGTCGCTGGCGCTGCGCCAGGAGGCGATCTTCGGCTCGCATCGCGCCTTGACCCCGTGGAATGCCTGGGTGATGGCCTCGATGGACACCGGAGAGATAGCAACCTGCCGGGCCATGAAGTTGGCCAGTGGATTCAGGTCCACCTGATAGCCCCGCCGCCCCAGCACGAGGGCCTCGACAGCCGTGACGCCCGACCCGCCGAAGGGGTCGAGAACAAGGTCCCCCTTGCGCGAGAAACGCTCGATGTAGGCTTGGACGACGCTCCAGGACCGGCGAGTGAAGTAGGGGTGCACCCCGTAGTGGCGCTTCGCGCGCTGCCGTCTGGGCGCGATGGGCTGTCGGAGGGGCTCAATGTCCGAGTAGTCGCTCACGATCGGCCTTCCAGGTGGCGCGCGAGGAACCCCGTCAGGGCTCGGAGCTCCAGCACGTCCACCACCGGCGTCATCACACTGGGGTCGTCGTGTTCCACGCACAGAACGGTCGCCCGCTCCGGCTGTGTGCGCTTGAGGACCTGATAGTCAAACCCGCTGGACCGCTTCTTGATCTCGACCGGGCAGCTATACTGCGGGAACCGGCCGAACTGGAAGGAGCTGTCGAAGCAGTCGTAGCCTTTCCCCTGATAGCAGCCGAGCCGGATCCCCAGCCGAGAGAGCGCGCCACTTGTCCGCAACAGGTCGCTCTCCACGACGTGCGGCTTCCCGTCTGTGTGGTCCCGCACAACGCCGTCGAGTTGGGCATGCACCCACGCTGCGTCCCGGCAGCCGCAGACCTGGTCCATCAGGAGTTGCGATTGCACGTTCTCGGTGAACGTAAGGGGATGCAGGTTGAAGCACAGCGACTTGGTTCGTCCACTCGAGAAGTGAACCTTGGTGGGCAGTAGCAGCAACGCATGCTTGTGCAACACTTCCGCGAAGTCCACCCTCACGATTTCGCCATCGGGCAGGGAGTACCAGTGCCGTATCTGACCCTCAATGGAGGCCCCGGCCCGCTGCCTTTGTATCCTGTCATGCCCGACCTTCCCGGGACGGAGCCTGTCGCCATCGAGCACGCGGTCTTTCGCAACGGCCACGAGCCCACTCTCGATCACCCCATAGGGCGTTCCTAGCCAGACCTCACATGAGCCCCGGGCTTCGAGGACCGTGCGTGTGGATTCCTGGATGCCCTGAAGGTAGTATTGGGGGCCGCCCGATTTCCGCGACTGCTGTTTGGTCTGCTGGACCCATCCCATAGGGTGTGGCCATCCTGGGCTTGCTGCTATCGGTACGAGTTTCCTTCTACCGCCCCGATTATACGGCGCTGGCAAGGCTGGCGCAAGGGGGATCTGTCGCCTTGTAGCCAACGGAAGCCCATGCTACAATCCTGCTGGCGCTGAAGCGGAGCCAAGAGGCTAACTCGGGCAGGGGGGACGGCAGGGATAGCGCGGTGCGGAGAATGAGGAAGGCAGTAGCGGTTGCGGCGGGCGTGGCGGGACTGGCCCTCGCGGCGGTGATTGCCGTGTGGGCATTCGCGCGCCTGCGCGTTCCACCCGATGAAGGGGCGCCTGTGGAGCGCACAAGCCCGCCGCCGGCCCCCATGCGCGACAGCGCTTCGCGCGAGGAGGAGGCGGCCGGGGTGTTTTTTCGCGCACGGCTCGCGGTGGGGGGAAAAAAGTGGGCGGAGGCACGGGAGCGACTCGCACTCCTCACCGCAAACTACGCCAACACCATGTTCTTCGTTGACAACCGGTCCGAGATCGCCCGGCTTCGCAGTGAGGCCGAGGCGGCACTCTCGCCAGCCCCGAGCATGCCGGCGACGACGGGCGGGGACTTCGCCCTCGAGCTCAACGGCCAGACGGACTACATGGAGATACCCGACGACCCGGCGTTCCATCTCGAGACGTTCACCCTCGAGGCCTGGGTGTGGCGGCGGCCGGGCGGCGGCGACCTTCAACACGTCTTCGCCAAGGACTTCGGCAGCAGCTATATCGAGTCGTTCGGCGTCTTCATTCGGAACAAGGGGCTCTGGAACTACACCATAGGCTACGGGCCGCGCGCGGAGATTCGCGCCACGGCGGTGGAGTGCATCCCCCGCACGTGGACCCATTGCGCGCTGGTCTTCGACCGTGGCGACTGCGCGCTCTACGTCAACGGCAAGCAGGCGGGCCGCGCCCAGTTCGCCCCGACGCCCCTCTACGACGAGCAGCCGTTCCACATCGGCGCCGACCTCGACCACGGGCGAGTGGGCTACTTCTGGAGCGGCGCGATTGACGAGGTGCGCCTCTCCTCCGCCGCACGCTACAGCGGCGAGTTCGCCCCCGCTCGCCGCTTCACGCCCGACGCTCAAACCGTGCTCCTCCTCCACCTTGATGAGGGTGAGGGCGCCACGGCTCGCGACTCCAGCCGCGGCGCACACCACGCCCTCATCCACGGCGCGCGCTTCATCCGTCCCGACAAGCTCGACGCCGCCGCGCCCTGAGCGCGTTCCTCCATTGACAGCCGCGGGCGGAGGCGGTAAGGTAGAGCGTGAGAGGAGCCAAGCGATGGCTTACCCTGTTCAGACCAAACAGGATGTGCTGAAGGCCCTGCGCGCGAGCGGGGCGCGCATCAAGGCACTTGGCATCCGTCGCATCGGCCTCTTCGGGTCGTTTGTGCGCGACGAGGCTCGGCCGGACAGCGACGTGGACATCCTTGTCACCTTCGAGCCAGGGCGGAAGAGCTTCGATGGCTTCATCGAGTTGTCGCTGCTGCTTGAGGAGATCCTCCAACGCCGCGTGGAGCTGCTGACAACTGAATCGCTCAGCCCGTTCCTGGGGCCGCACATCCTCCAGGAAGTGGAATATGTCCCTCTCGCCGCTTGAGTACCTGCGCCACATCATCGCTGAGGCGGAGTACCTCATCGAGGCGAGCAAGGGCCTGAGCAAGAAGGAGTTCCTGGCCGACTCTACGAAGAAGCGTGCCTTTGTCCGAAGCCTTGAGATCATCGGCGAGGCGGCCAAGCAGGTTCCACAGGAACTCCGCGAGAGGCACCCGGAGATCAACTGGCGCTCGATGGCCGGCATGAGGGACAGGCTCATCCACGCATACTTCGGTGTGGACTACGAAATCGTGTGGGACGTTGTCCGCAAGAAGGTGCCGGATCTTCGCGGGCGGGTCGAAGCGCTTCTCCAACGGGAGGCGGCTGACTGAGGAAGGGAGAGCACGATGGCTCTTTGGCTGGTGCGTGCAGGCGCGCACGGCGAGTTCGAGCAGAAGTTCCTCAACAGCGGCCGCATCTACCTCACGTGGGAGGGCCTCGAGAACGAGAATCTCAGCCAAGCCAAAGATTGGCTAGGTGTCAAGGCCATCGTGAAGAAGACTTACCCGGACAGGACGGAGAGGATTGCCGGGAACTGGGCGGGACAGATCTGGGCATTCGCAGTCGCGATGAAGCTAGGGGACTGGGCCGTCCTTCCGCTGAAGCTGAAGCCGGCCATCGCCGTTGCCGAGATTACCAGTACCTACCAGTATGACCCCCACGGAGAACCTTTGTTCCGCCATTTCCGTGACGTCCGCTGGTTGGGGCAGGATGTGCCGCGCTCCGCATTTGACCAGGATCTGCTCTATTCCTTCGGTTCCGCCCTGACTATCTGCCAGATCCAGCGAAACGAGGCAGAGAAGCGAGTAAAAGCACTTGGGACATCCGGATGGAAGCAGCCAAAGCCAGCGCCCGAGGACTCTGGCAAACTTGCCGAGGGGCGAGTGGACTTGGAGCAGCTTGGGCGAGATCAGATAGCGAAACTGATAGCGCAACAGCTCAAAGGCCATGGATTGGCAAGGCTGGTCGAGGCGATCCTCCGGGCGCAGGGGTATACGACTTACAGGAGTCCCGAGGGGCCCGACAAAGGCGTTGACATTCTCGCATCTCCGGGGCCTTTGGGTTTCGGGAATCCCCGCATCTGCGTGCAGGTGAAGTCCGGCGACGCACCTGTGGACACGCCGACGCTCAATCAGCTGATCGGCTCCATGCAAAATGTTCAGGCCGACCAGGGCCTCCTGGTATCGTGGGGCGGGTTCAAATCATCTGTGGACAAGGAAGTGCCAGTCCAGTTCTTCCGCGTTCGCCTGTGGGACCAGGCGGCGCTGATTCGTGAGCTACTGGCAACCTACGACAAGCTAGATGAAGATCTGCGGGCAGAACTCCCGCTGAAACGCATCTGGTCCGTAGCTCTTCAGGAAGAAGAAGACTGATTCTCGGCCAGGGTCATCACCCATGACCATGACGACCAAGAAGATTGTGTTTGCGTGCTTGAACTGCGGGGCCGATACGGGCTGCGCGAATAAGCTGGTGTGCGACAAGTGCCGTGTGAAGCGTCGGCGCGCTCAAGGTGGGGAGCCGCGCGCAAAGGCCAAGATGCCAACTCTGGCAGGAGCGAGCAAGTGAACGAGAGCGGCGTCGGAAGGCGGACATCGCGTCGGGAGTTTCTGGGCGGGGCCGCCATTGCAGCGGGGCTGATGGTGGTGCCCCGGCGCATCCTCGGCGGCGAAGGGCAGGCGGCGCCGAGCAATACGCTGAATGTGGCCAAGATCGGCGTCGGCGGAATGGGCGGGGGCGACCTGAATGCCGTCGCAGGCTGCGGGGCCAACATAGTGGCGCTGTGCGACGTGGATGAGGAGAGGCTCGGCGGCGCCGCCAAGCGCTTCCCGAAGGCCAAGACGTACCACGATTTCCGCAAGATGTTCGACGAGATGGAGAAGGGGATTGACGCCGCGGTGGTCTCGACCGCCGACGTGACCCACGCCGTGGCCTCAATGTGGGCGGTGAAGCGGGGCAAAGCCTGCTACACGCAGAAGCCCCTGACCCGCACCGTCAAGGAGGCCCGCCTCCTCACCGAGGCGGCCCGCAAGGCCAAGGTCGCCACTCAAATGGGCAACCAGGGCCACAGCGGCGGCGGACTCCAGTCCACCGCGGAATACCTCAAGGCCGGCGCCATTGGCACCGTCCGCGAAGCCCACACCTGGAGCGACCGCCCGAAGGGCTGGTGGCCCCAGGGAGTCAACCCGCCCGACTACACCGACCCCATCCCCAAGCACCTGCACTGGGACCTGTGGCTCGGCCCGATGCCCGAGCGGCCCTTCATCGCCACCTGGCGCGACGGGCAGTTCAAGGGCAAACACGTCTTCCACCCCCACAACTGGCGCGGCTGGTGGGACTTCGGGGCGGGCGCGATGGGCGACATGGCCTGCCACAACATGGACCCCGCCTTCTGGTGCCTCGGCCTGGGCGCGCCCACGTCGGTCAAGGCCGAGTGCTCCGAGTTCAACCACGTCATCTTCCCCACCTGGTCGGTCATCGAGTGGGAGTTCCCCGCGAAGGGCGACCGCCCGGCCGTCAAGCTCTTCTGGCACGACGGCGGCAAGCAGCCGCCCCGCCCCGAGGAGCTGGAGAAGGACAGCCGCATGGACAGCAACGGCTGCATGTTCATCGGCGACAAGGGGGTGATGATGGGCGGCGGCTGGGCGGCCCCCTGCCGCATCGTCCCCGAGGCGAAGAGAAAGGAGTTCCCCAAGCCGCCTCAGACCCTCCCGCGCTCGCCCCACGGCCACTACAAGGACTGGGTGGAGGCGGCGAAGGGCGCGAAAGTCGTCCCCGGCTCCAACTTCGAGTACTCCGGCCCGATGACGGAGGCGATTCTGCTGGGCAACATCGCCCTCTGGTATCCCGGCGAAAAGCTCCTCTGGGACGCCGAGAAGTTCGAATTCACCAACAAGCCCGAGGCGAACAAGCTCCTGCACTACGAGGCGAGGAAGGGGTGGGAACTCTAGGGCTTCTGCGGCTTCGTGCGAAGAGGTTTGACTTCGACGCCAATGCGGGGTAGGATGATCATCGTTCGATGGATCGGCCGCGGCGGCCGATTCTGTAAGGAGGATGTCAATGTCCACTGCAACCGCGAATGAGATCGAGCTTGCGAGGCAAGGGAAGGACTACTACCGGCATACGCTGCGCGCTAAGCTGGAGCCGGAGCACAACGGCGAATACCTCGTCCTGGATGTGGGAACGGGAGAATATGAACTCGACGGAGACGAACTCGCGGCGCTCCGTCGGGCCAGGGCGAAGAAGCCGCGCACGGTGTTCTATATCCTCCGGGTGGGCTACCCGACCGTCGGCCGCATCTGAGGACGGCACCAGAGGAGAACCCATGGTCGGCAGGGTCACCCCGCAGTGGGACGCCCTCGTGCAAGTGAGCCTCGAGGCAGCCGATGGCCGAACCGAACTGGCCTACGCCGCGGTTGACACGGGTTTCACGGAGTTCCTGTCGCTGCCGCCGGCCCTCATCGCGCGACTCGGGCTCCCATTCGCGGGTCTGGAGGACTTGACGCTTGCCGATGGCTCAGAGGCTGTTCTGCACGTCTTTGATGCGGTGGTCCACTGGCATGGGCGGCGAACCCCGGTGCATGCACTGGAGGCGGAGGGCACGCCGCTCATAGGGATGAAACTGCTCCGGGCCAGCCGGCTCACCGTGGATGTAGTGGCAGGCGGGCGGGTAGAGGTCCGTCCCCTCGCACACGCCTGACGCTGGCGAGGAGGGTCAGCTTCAGGCAATGAAGGGCTGGGAGCTGTAGAATGGGCTCGGCTGCCAGACACGGGATGCTGCCCCCGCTTCCACAGCCCAATGCATCAGGCAACTATCCGGCAGTGGAGTACGCCTCGGCGCTGCTGGCCCGCAAGATCATCCGCGGCCGGGGTGCCGCAGGTCTCACTCAGGCCGAGTTGGCCCGTCGAGCCGGCATCCGGCCCGAGACGCTGAACCGGATCGAACGGGGCAAGGCCACCCCCGACATCGCAACCGTCGAGAAAATCGCCAGCGCGATCGAGGAGGCTCAAGCCGAGGCAGACGAGACGCGATAGAGAGCCGAAGCGATCCAGGAGCGGGTCGTGGGGGACGAAGACATCATTGAGTGGGTCGAGTGGAATTGTGCTGCTGGACGGCCCGCGCATATTCTCACCAGTGAGCCGGAAGCCGCAGAGCGAATCGCCCAGGTGGTCGCGCGGCGAGCCGAAGCCCCCCAGGCAGTACTTGTGACACTGGAGACCGTGACGTTCCCAACTGCTTCGGTAGCCGTTGGCACCGCCGCTGCGATGTGCTTCGCATATCTTCGGGCCAAGGTCCGTGGCGAGGCCCACAGCATCGTCGCCGAGGACCTACTCCGGAGAACTGCTGCCCTTGTGGTTGGTGTGAGCGCCGAGGAACGCTTGTATCCCTGCCAGATTGTGGACTGCTCCGGCCCGGCAGACCGGGGAAAACACACCGTCTTGGCTGCGCTGGCGTTGCCAGAGTTCTTCGCCAAGTACGCTTTGGTCCATGATCTCGGCCTTGGTGCGGGGGCAACGCTCAGGCCGACCTGCTCATAGGCGCTGGCGGTTGTGACCGGTCATTCTGTGGCCGCGGGGACGAAGCGGACGCAGACGGGGGCCGGGATGTCGGCCTTGACGCCGGCCGGGGTGAGGGCGCCCGTCTTCGGGTCAATGCGGAATACGACGACGGAGGCGGAGTTCTGGTTGGCGGCGAGGAGCCAGGTGCCCGAGGGCTCGATGGCGAAGTTGCGCGGGGCCTTGCCCTGGGTCGGCTCGTGGCCCGCGGGCGTCAGCTTGCCCGTCTCGGGGTCGAGGGCGAAGATGGCGATGCTGTCGTGCCCGCGGTTCGAACCGTAGAGGAACTTGCCCGATGGGTGGACGACCACCTCGGCGGTGGAGTCGGCGGGAGTGGTCTCGCGGCCCTCGGGGAGCGTGCGGACCGTCTGAAGCTCCTTGAGTGTGCCCCGCTCGGCGTCGTAGGCGAAGGCGGTCACGGTCATCCCCATCTCGTTGATGGCGTAGGCGAAGCGGCCATTGGGGTGGAACGCGAAGTGGCGCGGGCCGGCGCCGGGGGCGACGGAGGCGAAGGGCGGGTCGTTGGGTGTCAGGGTGCCCTTGGCGGGGTCGAAGCGGTAGATGAGCAGCTTGTCGAGCCCCAGGTCGGCGGCGAAGGCGAAGCGGCCGGCGGGGTCGAGATTGATCGAGTGGGCGTGCGGCCCCTCCTGGCGCGACTTGTTCGGCCCCGTGCCCTTGTGCTGGATGGTGCACGACGGCTCCTTGAGCGAGCCGTCCTCGGCGATGGGGAGGACGGCCACACTTCCGCCGCTGTAGTTCGCTACGAGGAGGTTCTTCCCCTGCTTGTCCACCGTCACGTGGCACGGCCCGGTTCCGCCCGAGGGCTGCGAGTTGAGGGGCGTGAGCTTGCCCGTGTCGGGCGCGATGGCGAAGGCGCTCACGGAGCCGGTCGAGCGCCCCTGGAACTTGCCGATCTCGCCGACGGCGTAGAGGAATCGCCGCGAGGGGTGGATGGCGAGGAACGTGGGGTTCGTGGCCTCGGCGGCGAGCTCGGGCGCGGAGAGCTTGCCCGTCGCCAGGTCCAGCTCCATCAGGTAGATGCCCTTGCTCTCCTTCCACGTGTAGGTGCCGATGTAGACGCGGAGTTTCTCCATCTTGGGCTCCTCGGCCCCGCGGGCGGCGGCCAGGCACAGTAAGAGGGTGGCGGCGAGCAACATCAACCACTGTCGAGCTGGTCTCATGGCGTTTCGCGGTGCAGGGCACCTGCCTCCTACATAGTTTCTGTTGCGGAAAGCCAAGACTGCCTGAAGGCAGGACTCCAAACAAGGAACGAACGCGTTCGGAGTCCTGGCTTCAGCCAGTCTTTGGCTTCCGAGCAC
>VGYV01000349.1 GCA_016872855.1 Planctomycetota bacterium | reverse complement strand
GGCCCTGCGGCGCGCCACGTGGGACGAACGATTTTCGGGCACGTCATCCTCCGAAGCACACCTGAGCGAAATCCACGAAGCCCTCGTTGCCGTGGCTTCGATGGCCGCGTAAACTGCGAAACTATAGGCTAGAGCCTGCCGCACAACCTGGGTCCCAAAGGTCGCGGAGAAGAAGGGTCCGAGCCTATCCAGTGAGTTCGCACTCGAAGGGGAGGCCCTCGTGTGGACGATCACCCTGGGCAACGCCGGCCCCGTCCCTCTCGAGATTAGCGACCTCGCCTTCCCGTGCCCCACGAACTCGTCTTACGCCTGGGACCGCGAGGTCACCTACAACCAACGGGTCATCCGCCACTCGCTCCTCTGTGGCCACGGCTCGTTCCTGTTCTGGACGCGCTGCAACGCAATCGGCCCGTATCTCGTCATGACGCCCCTCCCCAGCACGAGCCTGGAGTATTACGACGCGGAGGGGCGGGGCTACAATGCTTACATCCACTCCGCGGGACGCAAGCCCATCCTTGTGGTGAAGGGCACGCGATGGCGCCTGCCCCACACGAGCCTCACCCTTGCTCCGGGCGATCAGCGGGCCTACGGCTTCAGGCTCTCCTGGGCAAAGGACTACGATGGGGTGCGGGATGCCCTCTACCGCGAGGGCCTCTTCGACGTCCAGGTCGTGCCCGGCATGACCGTGCCGGTCGGGCTTCCCGCGCGGGTGGCCATCCGCACGAGGAACACCCTCGCCTCGATCGCCAGCGAGTTCCCTGGCGAGGCCGAGGTTCGGCCCCTCGACTCGCCCCAGGACAACACGCACCTCTACGAAGTGGCCTTTCGCCGCCTCGGCGAGAACCTCCTGACCGTCCGCTGCGACGACGGGCGCTACCTGGCGCTCGAGTTCTTCGTCACCGAGCCAATCGAAACGCTCATCACAAAACGCGCCCGCTTCCTCATCGAGCGCCAGCAGCACCGCGACCCGACGAAGTGGTACGACGGCCTCATCTCCGACTGGAACATGCAGGACCGCGTCCTGCTGAGTCCCGACAACCTGGACAAGGTGCCGCCCGATCGCCGCTACATGGTCACGTGCGACGACCCTGGCCTGTGCAAGGCGCCGTTCGTCGCGGCCAAGAACGTCGAATACCCCGACGCCGGGGAGATCGAGGGGTTGGAGCGCTACGTCACCCGCTTCGTCTGGGGCGGGCTTCAGCGGACAGATCAGGAGGCCTATCCGTACGGCATCTACGGCATCCACGACTGGAAGAGCAACCGCGAGAGCGCCGACGACGGCCCCGCTGGCAAGCTCCACCTGTGGCGCATCTACGACTACCCCCACGTGATCCTGCTCTACCTGAGCCTGTACCGCATCGCACGGGACGGGCACCTACAATGAGCTGGTGATCGAGGAACTGATCGAGGAACTCGATGCAGCCGGGAGGCGCGACCAAGCCCGCGAGCTGCGGGGGCACTGGGAGACCAAGATCCACCAGTTCGTTAGCGGCCGAACGAATCTCTTCGGCTCCGAATACCCCTTCGACTCGACGGGGTTCGAGTCTACCCACGCCTTCGCCCGTTACGCCTTGCGGCATCTTGGGAGGGACGGTCTCGGTGTGACCAGTGAGCAGGCGACCGCATTTCTCCATCGCCAGATCCAGCTCAACATCGGCTGTCGCGGCTGGCTCGAAACGGCCTGCTATCTCTACGGCAGCGACATCCGCGGCTGCGGCAACGCTCACTACACCCTCAGCTACATGTCGCAGATGGGCGGCTGGGCCATCCTGGACTATGCGCTCTACTACGCCGATGACCCCTTCCCCTACCTCCGCCTGGGCTACGCCTCGCTCCTCAGCTCGTGGGCGCTGATGAACACGGGAACGCCGGCATCGAACTACGGCTACTGGTTCCCCGGCCCCGAGAACGACGGCGGTGCGGGCGGCGGATTCGAGCCGGCCCCCTACGGAACCACCTGGCTCGGCCAGCCGCACCACCGCGGCTCGTGGTATTACGGGTGCGAGATTGACCTGGGCTTCAGCGGCGCGCTGCGCGCGGCGGCCACGATCTACGCCGAGGACCCGCTCTTTGGCCCGATAGCCTACGGTGGCACGTGGGAGCACCACGACGGCGAGGTGTGCGTTTGGCCCAAGGACGGGGGCCGCCGCCGGTTCCATGTCGTGCGGCCCGGCCGCCGCTTGCACCTGCTGCTCAGGCGTAACCACTTCGCCGCCGACGCGCCGGTCTGCTTCGATGACAGCCTGTCGTCCCTTCGCTTCGACCTGGAAGGCTGTGAGGCAGCGGGGCCTCCGGCGGTGCTCCGTGTCTCCGGGCTGCCCGAGGGCGTCTACGGGGTTCACCTCAACGGGCAGTGCCTGGCCACGTGGGCCGCTGCCCCCGAGGGCGACCTCGAGGCCCACTTGCCTGTGCGAGGGACCCCCTCGGAGGTCCGCATCTGCCGGCAGTGACGTGTTCCGCCCTTGAGCGACGAGGGCAGCGAATACTATGAGTGTCCGGGCACTGGCGATTGGCGTGATCCTGTCGGTGGCGCTGTATCTGGCCGCGCCCTATGCCGGCCTGGTGATGAACAGCCAGTGAAAGAGGAACGGCCCGCGGCCGCTCCACCAGACCCCGCACAGGGTCCAGAGGTAGCCTGGCAAGCGAGGAGTCCGTCACGGGGAACTCGGTAGAAGATCAAGCCGAGCGGCTATGGTCGCCCTCAGTGAAGGCAGTGCAAGGCAGCGGCGCGGAGCCGCGAGAACCTCGCCCGGCAGCAAGGCCGAAACAGGGCCCGCTCACAGTGACGCACGGGTGCCGCCCGAGCCGCGCAGTGGCCGGCTACCGGGAGGCCAACGCCGTGATTCACCTGTAAGTGCATATGTTGCTTGGGTTTGTGTCGCCGGAAAAAAACGCACAGAAAGGCCCCTTCCTGCCCTTCCGGTGGCCTTATTAGACCTGGGGGTCATTGGGGCAGATCGGTTGAGGCCATTCGAGCCACAAGTGGCCATCCATCAATGAGTTGAGGCGATGGTCGGATCGGGCCGTCTTGTCTCGCGCGACGCGTCCTGGAGCGTTTGGGTGATGAACGCTCGTTAATGCTCGGCGAGAGCCACCCACCGCCGGTTCGTGGCCAGACGGAACCCGACTGCCGGACCTCGATGGACCGTGCGGCCGCGGCACCGCCCTCGGCGAAGACCTCCATGCCGAGGTTGGCGTGGAGGTCGGGGCCATTGTGGTTGAGGAGGGGTCTGACGGTCCGGGCCAAGGACGGCAAGCTCACCTGGATGGAGCCAAGGGTCCAGTCCCAGGCACTTTGATGATTGCCAGCGAATGAGGCGGGAGCTTGGCGACGCCCTGCTGGTCCGGTCTTCGGCGAACGTGAGAGTCACCACGCCGTTGCCCATCGGGTTGTAGACAACCGTTCCCGCCGTGAACTCTCGCATCCAGGCTCCATTCGGCGCCGCCACGCCCGGTGCCCGCGCCTTGCCCAGCCTCTGCTCCCAGAACGGATACCAGTTGTGCAAGTGGTCGGGGGTCGGCAGGGGATTTGGGTCGGAGAAGAGGCAGTTGCCATCGGAGCGCACCAGGGAAAGGGCCGTGGTGGCCCGCATGAGGTTCTCGTCGGCGCGCGACCTTGAAGCCGTGCCTCTCGGCCGCGGCGAGGATGCCGGTCTCGAACGCCTTGTCGCTGTCCATGTGTGTATCCCACCAGCTCACCAGGAAGGCGTCAATGCCGGCCGCCTTGGCCAGTTGCACGTGCCACGCCGCCACCGCGGGGTCAGCGCTGTCGTAGAGGCCGGCCAGGGGATATGTGAGGGAGGCGAGGGGCGGCTCGCCGGGGCGCCGCGCCTTCTGGGCCTCGGGCGACGATTCGGCCTCCTTGCGGGTCCAGCCCGACCACGGCCAGCGCGCGTGGTCGCCGGTTCGATACCACACGTAGTACGCCGCAAAGACGAGGGGCTTCGGCTTCGTCTGCCCCATCGCTGGCTGTCGGGAGCAGCCCGACAGGCCGCACACCCCGCAGAGGACCACGAGCGCCCATGCGAGCATGACTCAAGCAGTACAGCTTCCGTTGAGGCTCATAGTCAGGCTCGGCTTGTCCCGTCGAAACACGCGAGCCCGTCCCCGAACGCTTCGCCGTGAAGCGCATCAGGCTGCACGCGTCAGATGTTCCCGGCAGTCAACGCTTCCGACTGCTCGCCGTTCGTCGCGGCAGACATCAGCGTGAGTGCGGACGCTGACCTCCGTTCCCCCGGGTAGAACTGGACTCTTCCGGCAGCAAATGGCAGAATCATGCAGGGAGACCTCAAGGAGATGCGCTTTGCGTGATTTCGCTTTCCGTCGGGTGATACTCGTGGCGGGAGTGCTGTTCTTCCCGTCACTTGGCACGACGACGGCGCAGCAGCCGGCCCCGGCCACGGACCCACAGTGGCTGACCGTGCGGGGCTGCGACATTCTGGCGCCTGACGGGCGTCCTATCCGTCTGCGGGGCTTCAATCTGCTCTGGTGGGCGCCGCCGACCGCCCAAGACGCCGCGGACGTCCAGGAACTGGGGGCCAACTGCGTCCGCTACATGTTCGGCTACCAGCCCAAGGGCCGCTTCGAGTTCTGCGGCGAATGGGGCGTCATCACGCGGGCGCCCGGCTACGAGAAGCGGCTCGAGGACGTAGCCGCCGTCCTTGAAGAGAACGCCCTCCCGTGGGCGCACTGGGCGTGGGTCGTCAAGCCTCACCAGCCTGCGCAACTATGATCGCTTCAGTCGGAAGAGCCTTCAATTCGATGCGAAACGGCTGGCACTCCTTGAGCACGGGATCGGCCAGGCGATCCGCCTCGACCTGGCGCGCTGCGGCGGCCTCCTACTCGGCCAGGGCCTCGCGAGAGGCCAGCATGGTCTCCCACCAGGTGGCCCTTCGCTGAAGCGAGATCGTGGGCGTCTCGGCCTTCTTCGTGGGCTCGGCCGCCGGCGCGCCGGCGCCAAGAGCCAGGAACAACCCGCCCGTCAGAGCTATCCATCGCGTGGAGGTCATGAGAGACCGGTCCTTACCATTCAGTTCCTGTTCTCGTCGTTGAGTCACAGTTCATCGTCCAAGTTCCACCAGTTCCACGTCGTCGAACCAGGCCGTCCCGGTGCCCTCGGCGCACAGCTTGACGGACATGCCGCCGGTCATCGGGCCGAACTCGATTTGCAGCAGGGTCCAGTCGTGATCGCCGGCGAGCTTCGGCTTGGTCACGAGCGTGAAGCGTTCCTGGGGAGGCCCCCGCCAGCCGCTCACTTCCAGGTAGGCGCCGCCGTCCTTCAGACCCTTGGTCTTGACCCACGCCGACAGGCGATAGGACTTGCCTGCTGTCCCAGGCAGCGGCGGGCCGCCGCCGACGGGCGATACCCCCTTCACCTTGCCCGGCCCGGGTCCATGCACGGCCAGCGAATACTTCCCCGAGTGCGCCTCTCCCGCCGATGGCTCGATGTGCTGCCAGATCGCCGCGTTGCACACCCGATCGGAAGGCAGGAAGGTCTCGAAGTCGTTCACCTTGTTCAGCAGGAACCCGGACCTGGTCAGGTAGCGGCGAGTCCCCGACCCTGCTGAATTGTCCACGGCCACCCCCTCCAGTCCCCGCGCGACCGCGGCGGGCACGGACAGCAGCCGGTAGCGCGCCCGCAGATGATACATCCCGTCGGTCTCCTTGGCCTGCGGCGCTTTCATCACCATGTGCTGGTCGTACCAGACGCTACAAGTGGCGAAGAACACAGGGCCGCTGGTCTCGATCAGTTCCACGAAGGGGTTCATCCGTTCTTCCGTCACGAACCCCAAGAAACTGCCCGGTTGGACCTCGTCCGTGGGAAGGTTGACAGGGCTGTGGTAGACGAAGACGGTCCGGCCATCGGCCAGCCGTCCTCGGACGGTCTTCTGCCACCGCTTTTGCCGATCGCGGAGGTCGGAGACCCATCCGGCCATGAAGTTGTTGAACTCGATCTGTTTGGGCTCGGGCATGACGAAATGGCTGTTGGCGTAGATGACGTAGCCGAGGCGCTCGTCCCAGACCACGCGGAACTCGATGCTCCCGGCGTAGCCCCCGGGATGGACTTGTTCGTGCTTGAACTCGATGGAATCGCCCCGGTCTTTCGTGATGGTGAGCTTCCGCGAGCCCATGGGCGGCATCTCGTTGTTCCGGTGGGGCTCGAAGGCCCCCATCGTCAGGCACAGTCTCGCTGCATCCGCGAAGCAGGTGTTCTCGACCTTGGAGCCGCTGTACTTCGCCTCCCTATCGAACAACTGCACGTCTTCCCCGATCAGTCCGATGTGCCGGTCGCCGTCGCAGATGTAGTACCATTGTTTTCGCTTTTCGACGGGTTCCAGGCGGAACGCCGGGGTGCGCTTCACCACGGGCAGCGCGTTATAGGCCTTCGAGGTATCGAGGAACTTCTGTAGCAGGCCGGCAGGATTCCCGCCACACCCCGCAAGCGCCATCGCCGCCGTGGTGACCGAAAAGGCGATCAGTCCTTTCATGGGCCGCTCCTTACGGGTGTTGGCTTCACGATCGTCACGATGGCCAGGGCCATCGCAGCCACCCAATCCGCCAGAACAGATCCCACTTGCTTTCCCATGCTCTCTCGCGCCACTCCCGGTCTACCTGGCCAGGACGAACCGAGGATAGTGGGCGGCGTTGCCGGCGATCGCTGGGGCCGACACAGACTGGCCGGCCCGCGGCAGCCCCGGTGCCATGCGCGGCGCCAACTGGAGCCAGTGGCGGAGCCCGGTGCCGTCGTCATCGTCGTACAAGACGATGTTGAGGCGGAATTCCGCGCCGGGCTCCATGCCCAGTGTGGCCAGCGGCAGGCGCAGCCCGTAGCGGGTGACGCCAGCCTTGTCGTCCCGCACCACGGCGCAGTTGACGGTCTTCAGCAGAGCGTCGCCCTCGCCCTCCCACTGATGGAAGCAGACTCCCTCCTTGGTCAGAGCCAGCCCGAGGTTCCAGATGACGCCTTTCGGCGTGGCCAGCCCAACCTGAAGGGCGTCGCCGTTCAGGAGTTCCTTGCCGCTTTTCGTGTTGAAGTGCCGGTCGTCATTGACCTCGGCCGCCACGCAGAGGGCCTCGCCGTCCCAGCCCAGGTAGACCTTGGCACCCATGTCCTCAGGCCCTTGCCAGGGCTGGAGCAGACGGCCGTAGTAGTCGAACGGGACGAAGCGGTTGTGGACCGGGAAGAGGTCAGCAGGGCCGTTGAGGACAAGCGTGGGCTTGCCCCAATCGTCCAGGAGGCCGTCGGGGCGGAGGGGACGACCGAGGCGTGGGACTTGCTGGACCGTCGTGGGGTCACGCCGGCCAGAGACCGGTGCCACAGCCGCATCCTCAGCCGGCGCTGTGCGCACGGCGCGCCAGCCGATGTTTGGCCCGCGAAGCAATTGCACGGTGTTGATGTTGATGCGGCCCGAGGTGAGCATGTGGTAGACGGTGTAGTATCGTCGAGCCGGCGCCTTGCCGCGGAAGACGAACCCGTCGAGCTCCCTTGGCCAGTCGGCGGGCAAGGCCGGTGTGCCGCGGCCGTGCGTTCCCGCGAACTTGCGCGCGGCGGCGCTGCCCGCCGATACCGGACGCTCCATCTCCCCCTGGTTCACGTCGGCGACGCCCCAGTACGACGGGCTCGCGTCGTAGCGCGGGTCAGGCTCCTCCGGCCCGCGGATGGCCTTTTCGTACTCCAGCTCCGTCATTGGGCGCAATCCCGCCCAAGCCGCGTATGCCGCGCCGTCCGCCCACGATAGCCAGCGGCACCGCCCGTCCGGGGCCGACGCCGTATAGACGTGTTTTGGGGACTCCCCGGAACGCTGGATTTCGGTGCCGTGGAAGCCGGGGTAGTAACGCTCCTTCGCCTCCGCCTCAGTCAGGGTATTCAGAAAGCCGGCGTACTGGGCCTTGGTGATGTGCGGGAACTTCGCGCAGTAGAAGGCCGAATAGCCGTTGGGGAAGGAGGCAGGGATTTGCCCACCCTCCTCGGGCGCGATGCCCACCGCCCAGAGCTTGCCCTCCTGCCGACCGGTCGGGATCGGGCCGGCGGCCGTCACCCGGTAGGACGGGGTCTCCTCGCCAGCGCCGGTGTACCTGTGGAACCGGTTCAGCTCCTTCCCGCCCGAGCCGAGGTAGAACGGCCCCTCGCCCACGTGCACCATCTCGACCCCGAACCCCTGCACCCGCACCTTTACGTCCTTCGTGGCCCCCTTGTTGGCCGTGAAGTCCCAGACGGCAGTGACCTTGCGCGCGGCGAGCGCGCCCTTGCCGTCCGCCGCGCGCCGCACGAACATGCCCACGAAACCGTCATCGCCCGCCGGCACGACGAACTCCAACGGCGTGCCGCCTTCGGCCTGGCCGTAGCCTGCCGGGTTCACCACCTTGTCGGCCACCAACCGGACAGGCTGCCAGCCCGATTCGCCGTCGGCCTGCACCTTGAAGAACACCCAGGCCGCGTCGTGAAAGCTCCCGTGGCGCCACGAGTTCGACCAGGCCACGTCAAAGGACACCATCGCGGTCTTCCCGTCGCGCGGGGCCACCGTCACGTTCTCGATTCGCAGGTCATCAGCGGGCGTCATGCCTGCTGCCAGCAGGAGGCCAGCGGCGACCGCCCGCGCCGCCATGCGAGTGGCAAATGGCCAGTGTCGGGTGTTGGGCAGGTGTGTGTTCATTCTGCCTTCTCCTTCGGCGTCGTGCGCACGCAACGAAAGCCTTCCGAAAGATGCCGCGAACCCCCGTAGAGCTTGGGCTGCAACGCGACACGACGGTTCGACGTGCGAAAACCATCAAAGCCGCTCCAGCCGCCGGCGTGAGAGGCGTACGGACAACCGCCGCCGCGATGCCCCAAGAGGAGGTCCGGCCACGGCGGCTCGCCGCCGTCGCCATGATTGCCTGCAAAGGCGCGCCCTGCCGGGTGGCCGACGGGTACGGGACGCTCGACCAGGTTCCCGGTCAAGTCCAGAATCCCCCAGTAGGATGCGCCCGAGCCTATGCGGCCGCTCGTGGGCGTGGCGAAGACCCCCACGCGCAGCGGCTCGTTCGTCCGCAGCACTGCCACGTTGCCGCGCGTCGCGTCCGGACCGTCTTCCCCCTGCCAGACAACGGCTTCATCCGGAGTGCCGGCA
>VGYV01000348.1 GCA_016872855.1 Planctomycetota bacterium | reverse complement strand
GGAAGCCGCTGGCCAACGCAGGCGGCTCACACGCCGCGGCTTGGGTCCCTATGTGGGCGCCGTGATGGCCTCGAAGCCGATTGCCTTCTGGCACATGGACCATTGGAGTGGCCCCGACGCTTTTGGCGGGATCGACAAGGTCTCGGGCACTTACGAGGATTGCATCGCCTTCTACCTCGAAGGCCCGCAGTTGCCGGGCCTGACGGTCCCTGGCCAGATCAACCGCTGCGCGCATTTCGCGGGCGGACGGCTCAGGGCCACCGCCGAGGGGCTTGGCGCGGCCTACACCATCGAGTTCTGGTTCTGGAACGGCTTGCCTTCGGACGCCCGCGAGGTGACGGGCTACATGTTCTCCCGCGGCGCCGACGGGGACCGCGACGCCCGCGGCGACCACCTGGGCATAGGCGGCAAGCCGAACGCCCCCGGCAAGCTCATCTTCTTCAACGGCAATGTCGCCAAGGAACTCCTCGCCGGCACCACCGACATCCCGCTCCGCACGTGGCACCACGTCGCCCTCGTCCGCGACGGCAAGAAGGTCACAGTCTACCTCGACGGCAAGCAGGAGATTTCGGGCGAGGCCGCCGCCACACTCCCTCTCCCTCGGGGAGAGGGTGGGGGTGAGGGTGCTGCGAAGGGGGCCGCGCCTGAGCCCCTCATCTTCCTCGGCGGCCGATGCGACAACATTGCCAACTTCGCGGGCAAGCTCGACGAGGCGGCCCTCTGCCCCCGCGCCCTGCCCGCCGACGAAATCGCCAAACACTTCGCCGCGGCGGACATGGCTCGCTGAGCACAGGAGGTGAACTATGGATCGCCGGAAGTTCCTGCTGGCGTCTGCCGCGGCCGCGATGGCGGGGCTGCCCGCCGGGTGCGCGGCTCTGAGGAAGCACGGCGCCGGGCGCATGCCGCTCGCGTGCTGCGGGCTGGATTGCGGGAAGTGCGAGGTGCTTCAGGCGACGCTTAAGGGCGACCGAGAGGCCAAGGCCAGGCTGGCCTCGTCCAAGGTGTGGGCCGACGCCGCCCGGCAGCACTGGGGCAAGCAATCATTGGCTGCCGAGGACATGACGTGCTACGGTTGCCAGTCGGACCGCGGGCCGTTGTTCCTCTCCTGCCGGGCCTGCCCGATCAGGAAGTGCTGCAAGGGACGGGGACTGGCCAACTGCGGCAAGTGCGTGGAATGGCGAACGTGTGCCAAGCTGGCCCGGCACTTCAAGGAGAACCCCGAGGCCAGGGAGAACCTCCTCGGAATGGAGGCCAAGCGCGAGGGCTGAGTTGCCAGAGATGATGGAAGCTCTCTGGCGCAAGGAGTCAGGCGATGGCCGTGAAGGCGCGGAGGAGCTGGCGGGAGAAGTTGGCAGACGCCAAGGGGCTGCCGAAGGTCGTCGAGATTGCGGGGAAGATGAGCAGGCGATGGGGGACGGGGACGGTGGCCATCCCCGCCCCCGCGGAGGTGGATGCGATCATGGCGAGGGTACCGAAGGGGCGGCTCCTCACGATCAACGAGATTCGGGCAAAGGTGGCACGGCGGCACGGGGCGACGATTGGCTGCCCGATCACCTGCGGCATCTTCGCCTGGATCGCCGCCCACGCGGCCGAGGAGGCCAGGGCGGCGGGCGCGAAGCGCATCACGCCCTACTGGCGGACGCTGAAGGCTGGCGGCGAGGTGAACCCGAAGTATCCCGGCGGCGTCGAGGCGCAGAAGCAGCTCCTCGAGGCCGAGGGGCACGCCGTCGTGCAGAGGGGCAGGAGGTGCTTCGTGACTGACTACGAGAAGCGCCTGGTTTGAGCACGTGCTTGGAGGGCTCGACGATGATCCGAGCCATCACAGTCGCGTTGTGCCTTGTGCCCTTGGCCTGGGGCGGCGAGGTGTCGCTCGATGGCGAGTGGCAGCTCTGTCGCACGGCGACGGGCGACAAGCCTGGCGACGATGCGAAGTGGGAGCCGGCCAAGGTGCCCTCATTCGTCGAGCAGGCCGCCGGCGAGCCATTCCTCTGGTATCGGCGTACCCTACCCCCTCTCCCCACCCTACCCCCTCTCCCTCGGGGAGAGGGCGGGGGTGAGGGTGCCGAAAACCCCACGCCCGCCAAGCACATCTTCCTCCGCTTCGGCGGCGCGAAGTTTGTCACAGCCGTCTTCGTCAACGGCCAGGAGGCGGGGGGCCACTTCGGCGGCTGGGAGCCGTTCGAGGTCGAGATAACCAAACACCTCCGCCGCAACGCCGAGAACGAGCTCCTCGTCCGCGTGCAGGACGTTACGGGCGTCATCGCCGAGCCGATCGAGCTCTCCAAGAAGCGCCGCGGCCACCGCTCCATCGAGCAGGCCCGCGACTCGGTGATGGCACCCGTCGGCTCCCAGACCAACCGCATCGGCCTCTGGCAGCCTGTCTCCCTCATCGCGCGGGGCGACGTCTACATCGAGAACGTCTTCGTCAGCGCCTCGGTGCGAAGGAAGGAGCTCGAGGTCGAACTCACCCTGCGGAACCTCTCCGACGCGCCGCAGACGCCCAAGCTCCACGCCGTTGTCCTCAACTGGCCCCGCCACGACGGCCGGCCCGTGCTGGACCTGGGCACGCTCGCCCTCACGGTGCCGGCGCGCTCCACGGCCACGCACACGATGCGCCCGCGGTGGGAGCAGCCGCGGCTGTGGAGCCTGGATGAGCCGGCGCTCTACGTGTTATCCGTCCGATCCGTCGGATCGGTCGGATCAGTCGGATCGGCGGAAGCCGAAGCCGCCTCGGTCCGCTTCGGCTTCCGCGAGTTCTGGACCGATGGCCCGCACTTCGTCCTCAACGGCACGCCGATGAAGTTCCTCGCCACGGCGGGCCACCCGCGCGGGAACCTCGACGACGGGCTGAGCAAGAAGGCGGCGCTCGACTTTTATAAGCGCATCCGCGAGGCCGGCTGCGTGGCGATGCGCCTCCACGCAAACGTCTGGCCCGAAGCCTGGTACGAGGCCGCCGACGAGGTGGGCATGCCCATCATCATGGAGTCCGCCCTGTTCTGCAACCCCCAGCAATACGCCCTCACCAAGCCCGAGTTCTGGAAGAACTACGCCGGCCACCTCTACGCCATCATCCGCGCCAAGCGAAACCACCCGTCAATCGTCATGTACAGCCTGGAGAACGAAATCCTCCACTGCGGCGGCGAGAGGTCCGCCAAGGACTGCGAGCACCGCCTCGCCGAGATGGGCCGAATGGTCAAGCGCATTGACCCCACGCGGCCAATCATGTTCGACGCCGACGGCGACCCCGAGGGCGTGGCCGACGTGGTAAACCTGCACTACTCCGAGGATTTCGACGCGAACAACCTCTGGCCAAACTGCGCCTGGTGGCTCGAAAAGGGCATGAAGGTCCACGGCTGGCCCCACAAGTTCTTCACCTGGGACAAGAAGAAGCCGCTCTACTTCGGCGAGTTCCTCCACCTCCAGCACTACCAGGACGCCGACCCTTACACCACGCTTCTTGGCGACGACGCCTATCGCGGCCACGACTACGCCATGGCCCACTGCAAGGCGAAAGCCTGGGAGATGCAGATACAAGCCTACCGCGGCTGCGACGTCTCCGGCATGTGCCCCTGGACCCTCACCGAGACCGGCGACTTCCCCAGCAAGGACAACCCCCGCTACATGGCCGTCAAGCGTGCCTACCAGCCCATCGCCGCCTTCATCCGCGAGCGCGACTCCCGCTTCTACGCCGGCGAGACCGTCACCCGAACCGTTGACCTCTACAACGACACCCTCCACCCCGCCAAGCTCACCTTCGAGTGGGAGCTGAAGGAAGACGAGAAGGTCCTGGATTCCGGTCGCCGCGAGCTCGACACCCAGCCCGCCCAGCGCATTCCCTTCACCTTCTCCCTGAAGATGCCGGATGTCACGCGACGTGATCACAGCTACAGCTATCTATCACTGGGCATCCGCGTGAGGCGAGGGGAACAGGTTGCCTTCCAGGAGGAAATGGACTACGAGGTATGGAGGGCCGGGAATCTGGAGTTCGTCGGGATGCACTCGGACCCCTTCCTGCTGTTCGATGGTTCAGACAGGAAGCTCGAGAAGGGCCTTCGGGATTCGGGGATCACTTGGGTGGTAAGGGTGGAGGACCTTTCGAAGCTGCCCAAGGCGGATCTGCTGCTGATCGGCGCGCACGCGCTTGACGCCCTCAAGCCGCCGCAGGGCCTCCCTGTTGTGGGCGACGATTCGGGGCCGCGTGCCGCCATTGCGGACTTCGTGCGGCGAGGCGGCATTGTGGTTGTGTTGGAGCAGGACTCCTATGACTGCGGGGTGCTTCCTGCCCACCTCATTGAGAGGGGCTGCACCATTGCCTTCTACCCCAGCGGCGCCATTGACCCGTGGCTGTCCTTCTGGCGTGGCGACCACGTTGTGGCCCGGAAGACCATCGCCAGGCCCCAGCACGGCAGGTTCCGAGCGCTCGTGGCTTCCGGGGGGCCAGATGGCCTTGTCTATCTCCCTGCCCTCCAGGTCTTCGATGGCAAAGGGAGCTACGTGCTGTCTGAACTCCTCATTGGCGAGAAGCTGGGCAAGGAACCAATGGCCCACGAGATGCTCGCGAAACTCGTGGGAGCCGGAGCTTTCGCGAGACTGCACAGCCCGGTGACCATTGGGCTTGTGCAGGATAAGTTGCGCATGGCAGATGCGCTGAATGAGGCGGATGCGCTCTTCAGCGACATCTCCGGCAAGCTCGCGGCGACGGACCTGTCAACGGGCAGCGTGCTCCTGGTGGAAGTGGATGCGCCCGAGACCGCGCGGAACGTCGAGAAGCTGAGGCAATTCGTTGAGCACGGGGGCAAGCTCGTCCTCCACGCCGCGACCCGCGACGGCCTCGCACGCCTTCAGAAGCTCTTCCCTGAGCCGCTCGTCGCACAGCCCAATTCGTCCATCCCCGTCAACATCTCGGGGTGGGACGAGGCCGTCAGGGGCTTGACGAATCAGGAGCTGTACTGGTATGGCGACAGGTCGGGGCTGAGGTGGGATGACAGGACGCCGCTGTCGGCCGAGGTGTGCGACCACGTGATCCTGGGAGGGCTGCCCGATCCGAAAGACTGCCGCACGTTTGAGGCCGAGGCGATGACCGTGACACATGGTCAGCCGCAGGTGCGCGGCGGCGAAGTCCACATGTACTCCTTGGCCAGCATCAAGACACCCATTGAGTTCCCGAAAGAGGGCGAATACGCCTTCGTCGTGCGGGGCAAGGGGACGCCAGTGGGTGGAGTGTATCCGCAGGTCGCCGTGTCGGTGGATGGCAGACCCGTCGGGAGCGTGAGCACAGCGGGCGAGGACTGGGGCGAGTACTTCCTGACCGCGAGCATCGCGGCGGGGAAGCACGAGGTGAGCCTGGCATTTGTGAACGATGCCTGGGACCCGGAGAAGGGGGAGGACAGGAATGTGACGCTCGATTGGCTGCGCGTGGGGCCGGTGCCGCCGATGAAGGCGAAACGGCTCCTGAATCCCCCCGCGCTCGTGAAG
Organism: Planctomycetota bacterium; assembly: GCA_016872855.1. Taxonomy (GTDB): domain Bacteria; phylum Planctomycetota; class PUPC01; order DSUN01; family DSUN01; genus DSUN01. Next base: position 3,650 of record VGYV01000348.1, on the reverse strand, counting down.
GTGGAGATGGGGGGCAAGGGCGGGTTCATCCTCCTCGACCAGGTGAGATGGGACAAGCGCCCCGGCGACGAGCGGGCGATGCGCTATCTGTCGAACATACTGACGAACCTGAACTGCGATTTCCGCAGCCCCGTCGGCGTGCTGACGCTTTCGGGCGACGCCTTCAAGCCGAAGGGCGACCTGAAGCTCGCCGAGTGGCGGGCGGGGGTGGTCTACATGGGCACGAATGGCACGGTGGCGACGCGGGTGCGGTTCGCCAAGAGCCGCCGCTACGAGTTCGCCATCCGCGCCGAAGGCACCCAGGCGGGCGGCCAGTTCCCCAACCTCGCGCTGGACATTGACGGGAAGAAGGTCGGCGATGCGTTCCTCCGGCGCCCCGGCTGGCACACGGTACGCCTGGCCGACGACGTGGCCGAGGGCGAGCACGAGGTCGGCCTCTCCTTCACCAACGACTTCTACGACGCGAAGACCGACCCGCCGTCTGACCGCAATCTGCGGATCGCTGAACTGGCGATTCGGTGAAGTGAGAGACCGCCGCTCTGGCTCGGGGAATGCTCTCAAGACCGCCTGAAGGCCGAACTACAAACGCGCAGATTCCCTGTTCGTAGTTCGGCCTTTAGGCGGTCTACTGCTTGCCATCCGACGCGAGCGGCTTCTCGCACCAGGAATCACTCGGGCTTCAAGGCGGGGACGAGGCCGATGTCGTCGGCGAAGGCGGCGCCGGGGCCGGGCTTGAGGATGTAGACGACTGCCGAGGTGTTGGCCGCGCCTGTGGTGAAGTCGAGGGCGACGAGCTGCCACTTGGGGCCGCTGGCGGCCTTCGAGATGTCTCTCCCCCCATAGCCCTTGACGCCGAGGCGGATGGCCGCAGCGTCCCTGGCCTTGAGCCAGGCGGCGAGGACGTAGCGGGTGTTGGGCTGGAGTGTGGTGATTTCCTGCTCCAACCCGTCGTCGGCAGACCCGCTGAGGCAGGCGGCGTGGCCGAGGATAGAGTCGCGTTCGTCGGGGGGCGTCTGAATGCCGCCGCGGCCGAGGATGGGCTTGGCGGCCTTGGCGCCGGTGAGCTTCCAGGGCTGTAGCTCGTCGCCGACGGGGAGCTTTGCGACGCGGAAGAGCTCGAAGCCGCTGTTTCGCACGTGGTTGCGGAGGGGTGTGGGGTTGGGCTTGTAGGCGGCCTTGGGCGGGTTGGCGAAGTCGTGGCCGGCCTTCCAGGCCGGCTCGTCGCCCTTCTCGTAGGCGCCGAGGTCAGGGGCCTTGCCGAGATACTGGTCGGCGATGCCGGGGAGGACCAGCCCAGCGTCTATGCCGGGGCGGTCCTTGCCAGTGCGGATGTTCGGGCCGCCGAACGAGGCGTTGACGGCGTTGTGCGACAGGATGAGGTCGGGGTGTGGCTGGATGGCCTTGGTGAGGAGGTTGTTGTGGAGGCGGACGCCGAACATGCGGTCGGAGGGCCATCGCCCCCAGTTGGCGATGGGGCCGAGGAGGGTATTGTTGGCGATTAGGTTGAACGCCGAGGGTTTGTTGAGGCGGATGGGGTCGTCGCAGGCCCAGACCACGTTGTGGTGGACGAGGTAGTTGGAGGTGAAGTTGTCGAGGTAGATACCGAGTCCGAGTCCGGCGGCCTTGTTGTCGTGGAACCAGTTGTGATGGATTTCGGTGCCGCCACCGTCGTTGCCGACCGTGTAGAGGAGGCCGGTGTCGCTGGCGATGAAGCCGGTGTTGTAGACGTCGCAGAACTCGACGATGTGGGCCTGTCCGGCCAGGAGGATGCCGTCGCGGCCTGTGTCGTGGATGGTGCAGTGGCTCACAAGGTGGCCGTAGCCTGAGAGGGCGATGGGTGCGCCGTAGGAGCCGAGGTAGCCGGTGTCATGGATGTAGCAATTGATGATTCGGTTATGGTTTCCGCCCACTCGGATGCCGTCGCCGGCGGAGAAGGCGATCTCGCAGTCCCGGAGGGTGTTGTGGTCGCCGGCGATGTAGACGCCACACTTCTCGTTGAGCGAGGCGGCGGTGCCGCCCCCGCGGGTGTGGGCGACGTAGAGCGCCCGCATCCGCTCGATGGTGCAGTGGTCCGCGTCGTCCATGTCAACTCCGCCGGCGTGGACGTCGATGCCCCGGAACTCGACATAGGAGCGGCCTTTGAGGTCAATGGCCGCGTAGCGGCGGCGGACCAGGATTTCGTGCTGGTTGGGGTCCTCGTCCACCGGCGGGATGATGTAGAGGGTGGATGCCCCCTTGTCGTACCACCATTCGTTCGGCGCGTCGAGGCCGGCGAGGCAGCCGACGAGGACGAACTCGCCGCCGCGCCGCGGGTTCATGTGCTCCCGCACCCAGGCGGGGTCGGGGATGGCGAAGAGGACCTTCTTGTCGGCGCTCTTGTAGTTGGCAATGGTGGCGGTGAAGCTGGTCCAGCGGGCGCCGGCGAGGACCCAGGCGACGCCGCCCTTCCAGGCGTCGTCGCCGAGGCCGTCGGGCAGCAGGGCGCAGGTCAGCCCCCAGTCGCCGCCCGTGCTTATCGGCGCGCCGTTGGGCGTCAGGAGCTTGCCGTCGGTGTTGTTCGGCCAGCGGGCCTCGTCCATCATCGCGCCGTCGAAGAACACCTGGTTGTTGCGGCCCAGCGGCAGCGAGACGCTGGCCTTCCACACGTTGCCCTCGTGGCGGGTCCAGCCGGTCACGGGGTCGGCGCCGGAGACGACGACCTTCTCGCCGGGGTGGGCGACGAAGCGGATGGGGCGCTTCTCCTGGCCGGACTTCCAGGGCTGGACGGTTTCGCGGTAGACGCCCTGGCTGACGTGGCAGGTGTCCTCGAGCCGCATGATGCCGGCGGCCCGCTGAATGGTGCGGAAGGGCTGGGCCGCCGTGCCGGGATTCTTGTCGTCGCCAGTGGGGGCCACGTGGTACTCCGTGGCCCCGAGCAGGCCGCTCCAGAGCGCCAGGATCGCCAGGCAACCCATCGTCTCCCGCTTCGCTGCCATCCAAAGCGGCGACTTCGTCGCCGCACTCCATAGTCCCCCTGTTCGAAGCGGGCGGAGTATGGAGTGCGGCATCCCTTCGGCTCCGCTCAGGGCAGGCTCCGATGCCGCTTTGGATGCCAGCGGAGCGGCAGAACGAGGGCAACGTCTCATCGCACTGGTCCTTTCCTTCCCCGATTGAAGCATTCCGCGGCCGGAAGATCAACTTGAAGTGTTCGGTCGAATGGCGTAGGATGCTGGCGGGTGGAGAGGGGCAGGGAGAAGACAGATGCCTCGACAAGCTCGGCATGACACGGTTCGGTGGTGGGCGCTGGCGGCGTTCGCGGCATGCAGCCTCGCGGGGGCCGTTGTGGCGGGCGAGGCGGCGATTCGCGCCGACCAGCCGAATCCCGTGGCCTTCCCCGCCCAGGAGGCGAAGTTCATCCGCTTCGTCATCCTCGCCAGCTCGGGGAGCCAGGCGTGCGTTGACGAGTTGGAGGTCTACGGCCCCGACGGCAAGGAGAACCTCGCACTGGCGAAGGGGGGGGCGAAGGCTTCGGCGTCGTCGTGTCTCCCCGGCTACGCGATCCATCAGATCGCGCACCTCAACGACGGGCAGTATGGGAACGACCGTAGCTGGATCGCTGCGACCACGGGCCAGGAGTGGGCGCAGATCGAGCTGCCGAAGGCAGCCCAGGT
>VGYV01000347.1 GCA_016872855.1 Planctomycetota bacterium | reverse complement strand
CCCTGGCCCCCCGCGCCCCTGGTGGGGGGGGGGGGGGGGGGGGGCGCCTCCCGCCCTCAACCGCTGGCTGTGCCATGCCGGGCTCCCCTGCTTCCTCTCCACCCTATGACGGAACCGTGCGCTGAACAGCTTTCATTTCGCCGCCAGAAAGGCCCTGCTCGTCGCCTAAGTGCTTGAAAGTACAAGGGATATGACTCGGCGCTGTGCTTGGCCAGAAAAGCTCTCAAATCGCTCTCAGGCAGCTTTGCACGAGCTTTGGCGGATGGTGTCAGGCCGTGAGGGCGTGGTGCTCAAACCCCGTTGGGGGGCCGGCCCGTTTGGAGTCCCGCCTTCAGGCGGTCTCCTCCTGCCCCAACCCGCCTAAAGGCGGGACTCCGAACGCCCGCATCGCCCAGACACCGGAACTCGGCCTCCTCTACATATACAACGGCAATCCCCCCCTATTTTGTGCGCGAAAAATTTTTCCGGCGCGGCGCGAAAAGTCGCAACCAATTCCCGCGTCTCGACTTACGCAAATGTAAAATTTTCTATTCCTGCCCCCTATTTTCCACCCTGGCCCTTGTCGGCGAGGACAAAGCTACCGAGTTCCCAGACCATCCCTGCTCCCTCCTGAGCGGAGTGCGGTCAGGAACCGGGGTCCTTCTCTGCCGGCCAGGGATAGGCACTCGCCTTCACCGCCTCGTAGTTCGCATCCAGCGCCGGCTCCAGCAGCACGAGCGCCGCCAGCCGCCGCGCCATCTCGGTCACGTAGTGAGCCTCGTCGAGGGTCAGCGGTCGGCCCAAAAGCTCGCGCTCCCGATAGCTCAGCCACTTCTTCATCACCTGGTAGCCCCCGATCGTATAGTCCCACACCCGCGCCGGCACGTTCCGCCAGTACGCCACCCCGTTGAGGTAGACATCAAATGTCGTCTTTCCCAGACACTCGACGGCCTGCTCGCGCGACAGCCCCAGTTCCGCCGCGCCCGCCTCGATAGCCGCCAGTTCTTCCGCAGTGCAGTCGCGTTCCTCCGCCTTCCCCTTCCCCGGCATCGTCACGCCCCCCTTCCCCGCATGGCCCCAGCCCGCCGTCACCGCCAAGTCCCCTGCCGCAAGGCTCAATGAGCCCCCACCCACCCGCGACTCGACACCGATCACCCGCATCTCTGCCCGAATCCTCCCTGACATCAACCTCTTTTCGGGACTCTCCGTATCGAGAAGTGCCGCAACCTGCTGCCCGAGTTCCGCTGAGGCCAGTAAGGTATGCCGCGTTGCGGGCAACGGCAGCCGCGGCCAATCGCTCCGAATGCCGCCCGCATTCTCCTTGAGGTATGCCGGCGAGTAGCCCACCGCGAGCACGTGGGACCAAAGCAGGGAAGCACAGCGCTCGTCATCGGGGTCCTTCACGCAGATGCTCGAAAGGTACTGGCGGGCGCGGTCGGACAGGTTGGCGGTCGGCGCCTCCAGGTCCGCATCATTGCCGTGAACGCGGAAGAGCGCCATCTCGTCCTTGCGCACCAAGCGAGCACCGTTTCTCACGTGCACAGGGAAGTAGTATGCGTGGCCGCGGAGCGCATCATTGTCTCCGAGAGCCGAAGTGAAGCAGAAGGGCACGCCCTCCGGCGTCGCAACGCCGGCCGGCCGCGCCATCAGGAACGAGTTGCCCTTCCAATACTGTCCCCACAACCTCGGGCGCGGCTCGTTCCAGATGGGCCTGATGCCGGTGTAGTAGCACCACCGCACGTCGAATGGCCTCACCGCGTAGCGAACCACCCGCTCAGGCGCGAACGACTCGCGAGCCAGAGCTTTCTCCCTTGCTGCTTGTGGCCGGAACCGCCCCCTGGGATGAGTCAGCCCGTGATGAAGGGTGCGGTACTGCTGCCAATCGAGGCGCTTGTCGAAGTAATCCCTCATGCGCTGTTCAAGGCGCGCGCGGTCGGTGTCAATCAGCGCCCCGGCCCGCTTCTCCATGAGGCCGTTGCTGGGCGTAATGGCGCAAAGCTCGGCAACCTTCGGCCATCGCGCGTATCTCGCTGTCACCAAAGCCGGGCGGAACGAGTAGCGGGTGTCCGGCGCAGGCCTCACGACCGAGTACCGCGCGTGGAAGCGCCTGGCCTGCAAGCTGGCCACTAAGTCCGCTCGTTTGCGTGTGCCCCAGAAGTGCCGGAAGAGCACCGACGGCCTTGCAGCGCGGCCGCCCTTGCGCACCAGGACGCAGATGCTCGTTCCAACGCGGATTCCTTCGCGGTTCTGCTCCGTCGAGAACACGCTTGGGTCCGGCTTCCCTTCGGGCGTCAGCTTCCCCGTCTCTCGGCTGTCGCCGTTCATGCAGTCAATCCAAACCCTGTCGAACTCCTCGAGGAAGCGCTTGCGCATGACCACGAACGAGGGGTCGCTGAGATAGGAGAAGTTCGAGATGTAACAGATGACGCCCTGGCCGGTCATCTCGGCGATGCGCCGCTCGGCGAGGCGGAAGAAGCGGACGTAGAGGTCGTCGAGGTTGAACTTCTTGATCCCCCACTCGCTGATCAACCCCTCCTTATACGGCTCAACCAGGCCATCCTCTTCGGCGGGGCTTGTGCCCGCAAAGGCGTTGTAAGGCGGGTTCCCGAGGATCACCAGGATGGGGGTGTCGCGCTTCACCTTCTCGGCAGCATCGCGCTCTTGCTCAAGCTCCGGGTAGATAAGGTGCTGCTTAGGGCCTTTCGGTGGCTCCCAGCCAGTGAGTGCATTGGTGAGGTAGACGGAAGCGCGTTCAGAGGCGCTCTCATCTAGTGGCGAGCCAAGGCTGTCGAGCAGAAGCCCAAGCTGCAAGTGCGCGACGACGAACGGAGCAGGGAGAATCTCGAAGCCGAAGATCCGAGGATGGGCTTCTTGCTTGCGAGGCTGTGCCGGCCACTCGGCGACGGCTGCCTTGAGATCGGAGGGCAAGAGCGCGCCCGCGCCCTCCTCCTTGAGCGTCGCCGCAATGCGGCGCAGGACCTCGACAAGGTACGACCCCGTGCCGCAGCAGGGGTCGAGGACGTAGACCCGCGGGTCGGCCAAGCCGTCCTCGATGTCGAGTTCCTCCCGGAGAACGGTGTCCACGCGGGCGACCATGTACTGGACGATCTCGGGCGGGGTGAACCAGACGCCGAGGTCCTTGCGCAGCTCGGGGTCGAATGCCTGGAGGAAGGGTTCGTAGAAGTACTGGACGGCCTGGCCTTCGTGGAACTGGGCGAAGAAGGCCGTGCGGTCCACGCGGTTGAGCGCGGCTTCGGCCCAGTTGAGGACCTCGACGAGTCCGAGCGGCCCGAGCTTGCCCTGGGTGGCAACCTGCTCGAAGAGGGCGCGGACCATGGGCACACGCAAGAGCCAACCCGTGGTCCGCCAATCGAAGCGGGCCCTGCGGTCCTTGTGCGGGACCTTCCTCGCCCATATCACCCAGGCCGAGAAGACACCGTAGAAGAGGGTCTGGACCAGGCTTGAGCGAAAGAAGTGTTCGCCCTTGTCGCCTTCGAACTTAAGGCCCAGCGCATCCTCAAGTGCCTGGCGAACCGTGGCGAGCGCGGGAAGGTCGCCGGCCTGTCCGATGCGCGCCTTGGCTTCCCGGGCGTAGTAGGCGAGGAACCGAGCGACCGACTGCGGTGAGGCGAGGGGCGCGTGGCGGAGCATCACAAGCTCGAGATACTCAGTGAACCGCTCGGCGTGAGCGTCGGCAGTCTTGCGCGGGTGGGCCGCGGCGGCCCGGAACTCGCGTTCGCTGCCCGCGAGGCGATACGATTCAAGTTTGGCGGGCCGGCCCTCGGTATCGCGGCCAACCACAAGGAAGTCCCTGTAGTTCGTTACCAGCACGGACTGGTAAGTCCCCCAGTAGCGGCTCACCTGCGGGCCGTCGGCAGTCACCCACGCATCATCACTGACGGGCTTCACCTCGATTACGCCGCGGGAGGGAAGCTGGCCGGCCAGGAGGTCGGTAGAGGACTTCTGGAATTGGTCCGGCGTGAACAGCCCGCCGTCTGGGAAGCCGGCGCCCACGTCCCCCAAGCCCATGATGCAACGCACCTTGGGCTTGAGGGTCTTGCCGACTTCGTTGAAGAGGTTCTGGAGCGGCCCATAGTACGACGTTTCCGGAAGGCCGGCGCCGGTAGAACGGATCGTGTGCAGATCGCGAAGGTAAGTCTCAAGCGGATTCATCCGCGGCCTCTCCGAAAGCGCTTGCCGTGTGGCTGCCCGGGCTGCATCCCTTCTTACAGGATACGGGCGACAGAGTCAAGGGGAAGATCGGCCTACTTGAACACGACGCCCTTCGTGTGTGGATTGATGGCGAAGCGGCCGTCGGCGGGGGAGGCGATGCGCTTGCCGGCGATGGTGAGGTTGCGGGTGGGTGCGATGCACGGTGTGCGGTAACGGGCTTGCACGCTCGCCCGAATCTGGCTACAATATAGCTACGATGAGACATGAGATCATGCTCGCACCCGAGGCGATTGAGGACCTGCACGAGCTGAGGGCGAACGTGCGGGTTGCCGTGCGCGACGCAATCGAGTACCGCCTCGAGCACGACCCGCGGTTCCTCCGGCGCATCCAGCAGGCGCGGGCGAGCCTGCGCGCTGGCAAGGGGGTGAGGCTGGAGGATGTGAAGGTGTAGCGGGGCGTCACTTGAACACTACGCCCTTCGCGTGCGGGTTGATGGCGAAGCGGCCTTCGGCGGGGGCGGCGATGCGCTTGCCGGCGATGGTGAGGGTGTCGAAGGTCACGTCCTCGACGAGGTGGTCGCCGTCGAAGCCGGCGATTTCGGACGGGGGCGGGGTCTTGCCGGTGAAGGCGACATCCTTGAAGCGGACGCCGCGGATGTGGCCACGCTTGGGGTCGGTGGCCCACATGTCGTGGCCGATGGCGATGCGGATGAACTTGTCGCGGGTGGCCTCGACGCGGATGTTCTCGAAGGCGATGTTGCTGACGGTGGCGGAGTCCACCATGTAGACGCCGAGGGGGGCGAAGAGGGCGGTGAGGACGTCGCAGTTGCGGAACGTCACGTCGTGGATGGGCGCGCGGGTCTCGTAGGTGATGCCGAGGGCGTAGCCCCAGTCGTTCCAGATGATGCAGCCCTCGGCCAGGATGTCGGCGCAGTCGCCCTCGGGGCGCGTGGCCTTGACGGCAATCGAGTCGTCGTGGTTGCGGATGAAGCAATCGCGGATTTCGACCTTGCGGCTGTTCACGGGGTTGATGCCGTCGCTGTTGAGGCGGCCGCTCACGAGCTTGAGGTCGCGGGCGAGCACGCGGTCGCTGTTGGCGATGCAGACGTTCCAGTTGGGTGAGTCGCGCAGGATGATGCCCTCGACCCGCACGTCCTTCGAGTTTGCGACGAGGATGAGGCTGCGGGCGGCGTGGGGCATGTCGCCGCCGTCGAGGATGCCGCGGCCGCTGATGCGGGCGCCGTCCGCCTTGTCGAGGTGCAGGACAGCGCCGCTGTAGTGCTTCAGCCCCGTGCGCTTCGAGAGCTGCGGCTGCTCGTCGGGCAGTATCTGCCCCCGCACCACCGCCCCGCCCGCGATGTAGACCCGCTGGCCGGGCTTGAGCTTCGTCGAGCCGATCTTGTGGACGCCTGGCCCGAAATACAGCACGTTCGGGTCGTCGGGCTTCGGCGCGTCGGTTTCCATCCCGTTGGCGAAGAGGTGGAGCGCCTGCTTGTCCGAGCCGTCGAGCAGGACCGTCAGCTTGCGTGGCTGCTGGAGCCAGAACCAGATGGTGTGCCCGCTGATCTCAGGCTTGATGCCGTAGGAGAGTGGGTGTACCGTCACTGTCTTGAAAGGCCGCGTCACCCTCACAGCGACCTCCACTGAGCCGGCAAAGTCGAAGTAGGCGAGCGAGGCGATCTCGGCTTTGCAGCCCACGTCGTGGGTCCAGATGGAGCCCTTCGGCTTGGCGATCTCCTGCCGCACCTTGGCCTGATAGACGAAGACGGGCTTGTCGTTCACGATCAACTTGTAGTCGGGCGATGCCGGCTCGCCCTCGGGGGCGGGGTAGATGCGCAACGTTTCACCTGCGGTACCCATGGCAGCTCCGACACAGAGAAGGCATGCTCCCGCAAACAGCCCATTCCCCAATGACCGCCTCACTGGTTTGGCCTCCTGCCGTGGCGCAAGCGTTCGAGTTCCTCGAGCAGCGGCGCCCAGTAGGCGCGGTCGGCCGCCCGTTCGAGCCGCTCCTCTTCGTGCAGGGCAGCCTCAATGGCCTCCACGCTCAGGGCGCTGACTTCGGCGAGCCAGGGGCGCGTCCCGACCCGCGGCACAAGCCCCGGTCGTCTCGCCACCAGTTCTATGAGGTAACGCGGGGAGCGCAGTTCCTCAAGCCACCACAGGATGTCCGCCTCCTCCGCTTCGGACTTGCGGCCGGCGTAGTCAACATCAACCAGGCGGCGAATGTGGACCCAGTCCTTGTCTCGCTGAGTCTTCTTCGATTGCACGAGGTCAGGGAGGCCGAGGGCGTTCACCTCACCGAGTTCCGGAAGCTCGATGGTCGTCCGTCGGGCCCACAGGAGCGGGAAGGGGTCGCAGCCGCGCAGGACGGACATGATGTCGAGTCGGTGGTTCGCTGTCTCGGGGTGGCGGCAGTGGAAGTGGCAGGCATGGCCCCGGTTGAGGAAATCGGCCTCAAGTGGCGGGACATAGGCCAACTCCCCGTGCAGTTCGTGGAGAGCGGCCCGAAGAGCATCCAGGTTCGCCGCCGAGGCCACCACCAGGATGTCGGTGTCAGCGGTGAAGCTTGTCCCGCCGTACAACACGCATGCCTGGCCGCCGGACAGGAGGAACTGCACGTTGCAGCCCCTCAGCGTCGAAAGGACTTTGCGGATCGGGAGCTGGGTCAAGGGAACCCCCCAGGGCAAGGTAGATTGCCCACAGCTTCTGGCTTTCGGCCCAACGCTGTTGGGGCGTCATGAACGCGAAGTCGTCGAGCTCGGGCTCGGGGTATTCAGTGTTGCTCGCCATCTTCTGTCTCCGATGGGAGTGTAACACCGGGAAATGGGCGCGGTCAAACGCGGCTAGCGGGCGAAGAACTGGGCCGCCTCGCGGAGGCGCTTGGGGACGTCGAGCTTGACTGGGCAGTGCTCCATGCAGTGGCCGCACTCCTCGCAGTCGGCCGCGGTGCGGGCCTGGGCGGCATAGAGGTCGCGGCCCATGTGCTTCAGGTTGTCGGGGTACTCCCGCGCCATGTCGGCGGCCTGGAAGATGGCGGGCACGTTGATGCCGTTCGGGCACGGCTGGCAGTAGCCGCAGCGCAGGCACGTCTGGCCGTAGCGATAGGACTTCTTGAGGTCGGCGACCGTGCGCACAAGCTCGGCCCGCTCGGCGGGCGCGAGCGGCCCGCGCTCGACGGCGGCAAGGTTGTCCTCGACCTGGCGAGCGGAGACCATGCCGGGGATGATCGTGTCCACGTCGGGATTCGAGATGAGCCAGCGGAGCGCGCCGTCCACTACGGGGTCGGGCGAGAGGGGTTGGCGGCCCGGGCCGGGCGGGCTGGTGAGTTGGCCGCCGCTGAGGGGCTTCATGATCACCGTGCCGACGCCGTGCTGCCGCGCCAGCGGCAGGAGAGCCGCCGAGCCCTCCTGGTCAATCACCGAGACCGCGGCCATAAGCACCTCGAAGGCCCCGCTCTCGATGGCGCGCCGCATCGTCGCCAGGTCGCGGTGGATGGAGACGCCGACATGGCCGACCTTGCCCTGGTCCTTGGCCTTCGCCGCGGCCTCGTAGCCGCCGCCCGGCCCCATCACCTGCTCATACGTCTCGGCGTCGCTGACCGTGTGAAGCAGCAGGACGTCCACGTGGTCGGTCTGAAGGTTCCGCAGGCTGGTCTCGAGGTCGGCGGCGAGGGCCGTGGCGGTGCGCCCGTGGCTCTTGGTGGCCAGCACGAACTCTTCCCGGCGAGCTCCGATGGCCCGCCCGATCATCTCCTCGCTCGTCCCGTAGGCGCGCGCCGTGTCGAAGAAGTTGATCCCCAGCTCCAGTGCCCGCCGCAGCGCGGCCGCCACGTCCCCCTCCCTGCAATGCGCGAACTTGATGCACCCAAACCCGAGGCGGGAGACCCGCAGCCCCGTAGACCCAAGCGTCCTGTATTCCAAGGCCAGTCCTTTCTCAAGGCGGCCATTGGCCGCAGACGAAGGGGATGATTGGATGGTTGGATGAATGGATGATTGCCCGATGCCCATTCATCCACCCATTCCCCAGGCGGATTATAGGCCGCCCGCCGGCCCTGGTCAAACCCCCCTTTGGAACCGCATCGGGGCCAAGGCGCCGACGTGTTCCCCCGGGGAGGGGCCGCAATCAGCGCGCCGGCACAACGGTCCCCTTCCCACCGCAGTCGGGACACACGATGGTTCTGTTGGCCCGGCACTTGCCGCAGGGCGTGACGGTGGTAAGCGCGCCCGTGCCCTTGCACTTCGAGCACTTCAGATGGCCGTCGCCCCCGCACCTCACGCACCGGGCCACGCCGTCGCCGCCGCATTCATTGCAGGGCAGGGAGCCGCGCAGGACGCGGCCCGTGCCATTGCAGTTGAGGCAACGGACTCTGCCCTTCACGTGGCAGTAGCCGCAGGGGCCGCCGCCCTTGCCCTTGCAGACGTCGCAGTCCCGGCGCTCGATGCTGGCGGCGCCCTTGCCGCCGCAGTCCGGGCAGGCGACGGTGGTGGTACCCTTGCACGTGGGGCACACCCTGGGGCCAAAGCGGCTGAGGATGGCTTGCTCGCGGGCCACGTCCGCGCCGCCGGCCCGGGCGGCCTCGATGCGCTTGCGCGCGCCCTCGTAGTCCCCCTCGGCCAGGAGGAACAGGCCCAGCTTCGCCTCCGTGGCCGGTGCGGCGCCGCCGTAGCCGTGCAGCGCCAACCTCACGGCGTCGCCGGCCCGCAGGTCGGAGACGCGCTTGGCCAGGGACACTGTGCCGACCTTCATCACAAGCTTGTCGCCGGTGACCTCGACCAGTTCCCCAGCGAGGCCGCCGATCCAGACCTTGTCGCCCGGTCTGAGCGTCTTGGCGCCGTAGGCGACCCTGTCCCAGACCTCACTAACGGCGCGCACTAAATAACTCGCCACGATTTCGACTCGATATTCGCAAATCGTGAGCTGGCAATGTGTTGTGGAGCCGTGTAGAATTAGCCCCCACTGGGTGTATGTTGGTTTCCGACCACCAGTGGGGGCCATGAG
>VGYV01000346.1 GCA_016872855.1 Planctomycetota bacterium | reverse complement strand
GCCACCACATCATCGGGGGGGACGAAGCGGCGGCGCTCCCCGCGCCCATTGCCGGCAATGGGCACCCGCTCCGTCGTGCGCCCGAGCTGGCAGTAGACGCAGTCGAACGTGCAGGCCTTGAGCGTGAGGAGGTCAACGCCCAGGGAGTTGCCGAGGCGTCGGGAGGGGACGGGGCCGAAGACGTGTTTCATAGGTCGTTCATCGTCCTCGTCCCTCGTCCTCGTCCCTCGTCCTCGGACCGGCCACGGGGAGCGATTACGAGGACGAGGAGGAGGACGAGGACGATTTGATGCCGTGTTCATCGAGGTCGGCGACGAGGGCCACCTCGTCGCAGTTGGGGAACCGCGGGCAGCGCACGCAGTCGGCCCACACCTTGTGGGGCAGGGCCTCCTTGGCCACGAGGGTCATGCCCATCTTCTGGAAGAACTCTGGGACGAAGGTGAGGGCAAAGACTCGGCGGACGCCGAGCCTAGGGGCCTCCTCGATGCAGGCGTGGAAGAGGGCGGCGCCGATGCCGCGGCGCTGGTACTCCTTCTGGACCGCGAGGGAGCGGACCTCGGCGAGGTCCTCCCAGACGACGTGGAGCGCGCCGCAGGCGAGCACCTTGCCCCGCCGCTCGTAGACGAAGAAGTCGCGCAGCCGCTCGTAGACGAGGCCGAGCGACAGGGGGAGCATCTTCTCCTTGCGCGCGAAGCGGTTGACCAGCGCGTGGATCGCGGGGGCATCGTCCACCCGCGCCTTGCGGACGCTCATCCTGTGCTCTCCTCTGCGGGGCCTTGCGGCAGGCGGCACATCCCACATTGTACGGGTTCCGCGCCGATGGTCAAGCGCGACCACGAGAGTGCGGCCCCCAGTTCTGGCAGGAGCCCGACCTGCCCCTTCTCGTGCTCGTCGTCGTCCTCGTCGTCGTCGTCGAGCCTGTCGGCTTCTCCCGCTCGGAGACTCGACGACGAGGACGACGACAACGACGACGATTCAAGAATGAGGCCCGAGCTGGGGGGAGGAGGGCATGCGCCGTAGCACCTCCGCCCTCTCGCGTGTGAATCCGGTTTTCCTGTTGCAATGGCCCGGAGTCCTGGCATAATGAGAGAAGCGGCCTGCCGAGGCCGCGGCCGTTCTCTCTCTGGAAAGGAGCCGAGCGATGTGCAAGACGTGCGGTTGCAGCGCGCCGAAGAAGAAGGCAGCCAAGAAGCCCGCGAAGAAGGGGAAGAAGTAGAGGGCAGACGGCAGATGCCAGATGGCAGACCACATGAAATCGCCGCGCTCCCGGGACCCGGGGGCGCGGCGATTGTGTTCTGAAGCGTGCCTCGCGGAACACGCCCAAACTGGTACGTGTCCAAATAGCTTTCAGCGATTCGGCGGCGCCTTCAGAGGGGACAAGACTGCCTAAAGGCAGGACTCCGAACCAGGAGGGTGGCTCGTTTGGAGTCCTGCCTTCAGGCAGTCTTTGCCCCAATGAGCCGAATCGCTGAAAGCTATTTAGTCAGCGGGAGCTTGCTCCCTCTCCCTCGAGGAGAGGGGTGGGGTGAGGGTGCTTTGGTCCTCGCCAGCTTCGCCGAAGGCACCCTCACCCCGGCCCTCCCCCCAGGGGGGAGGGGGAAGAGCCCCCGCGCTAAGGAACTATCTCAGAACCCACGTGGGCTGCGACGCCAGCGATTCTGGCCGCAGGCTAGGAGCACGGAGGAGGCGATGCAACGGAGAGCATCCTTCGCTTCGCTCAGGACTGACGACGTGCGACAACGCCTGCGGCCAGAAGTCGCGGCGTCCCTGCGGGTTGCGGCGGCAGCGGGGCGTCTGCCGCGTTGCGTCTCCTCAGCGATGCGCTCCGTAGCATCGCCTGCGTCGCCGCGCCTTGCATCCGCCCCGCTGGCGCCGGCAACGCAGCCCACGTGGGTTCTGAGATAGTTTCTTAGCGCGCACTTGTTTGCCCGTGCTCTCAGCCACAGGGGCTACTTGAGCTGGTTCATGAGGCCACGGGCGTCGTTGATGAGGCGCTTGTCTTTGGTGGTGCCGAGGACCGATTCGAGGGCGGCCTTGGCGATGTCCTTGTTGGCCCTGCCGACCGCTTTGGCGATTTCGACGACGGCGACGCAGGCTTCGTTGGCCACGGCCTTGTCGTCGAGGCAGGCCGCAGCCATCTTGAGGGCCTCGGCGTGCTTCACGTCCTTCAGCCCGCCCAGGATGAGCTTCTTCTCGTCGGGGCGGGTCGCCAGGTCCATGGCCTGCTGGTACAGCTTGAACGCGGCGTCGGCCGAGCGGTCGCTGGGGAGGCCGATGACGCGGATGTAGTTCTGGAGGGCGATGATCTTCAGGTTGGGCTGCGGCGCGGTCTTGGCCAGACCGAGCAAGTCGTCGGCCACGGCCGCGTCGGGCCAGCTCGCTATGGCGCGGATGGCGGCCTCCTGTATCTTGGCGTCGGCGTCCTTCAGGGCGGCGCGGATGGCGGCGAGGGCCTTGCTGCCGCCCAGCTTGCCCGCGGTGCGGAGGATGGCGCACTTGCCCTCGACGTCGGCGGCGCCCATCGCGGCGAGGAGGGGCTCGACGCGGGCCTCGGCGTCCTTCGCCTTGCCGATGACGGTGAACGCGGTCTTCTCGGCCGCGGTGCGCTCGCCGGGGGTCTTTGCGCCCACGAGGAGCTTCACGATGGCGGCAGCGCTCTTGTCGTCCGCCAGGGCTTCGAGGGCCTTGAGGGCCTCGATGCGCACCCCTTCGTCGGCGTCCTCGGCGGCCTTGAGGACGGCGGGGGCGCCCGCGGCGGAGCGGCGGACGCCGAGGGTGCGGACGAGGACGGACTTGAGCGGGACGTCGGCGCCGTCGAGGAGCTTGAGGAGCGCCTCGTCGGTGCCCTGGGCGCCGAGGCGTGCGAGGCTTTCGGCGGCGGGGGCCTTATCGGCGTTGTCGCCGGCCGCAGCGGTCTTGGCCAGGAGCGCCACGTCCTCCGCCGTGCCGACCCTTGCGAAGCCTCGCAGGGCGGCGGCGCGGACCGTGGGGTCCTCGCTCTTGACGCCGGCCAGCATGGCCGGGCGTGCACCTGGGTCGCCGCTGTCGGACAGGGCGGCGATGACGAGGGCCTGGGCGGCAGGCTTGAGCTTGGGCAGGAGCTCGGCCACGGCCTTGGCCACGGCGCCGCCCTTGGCGTCGCGCACGAAGCTGGTGGCGATGGCCTGCATCTCCGGGTCGTCGCCCGTCAGGGCGGCGGTGATGTGGGGCAGGGCCTTGTCGGGGTCGGCGACGACCAGGCCGCGGAGGGCGGCGATGCGGATGTTCTTCGGCTCCTTCGCATCGGTCATCTCGGCGTAGATGGCGGCGGCCTCGGCGGCCTTGCCCTCGGCAACCAGGGCGTCGGCGCAACGGAGATAAGCGTTGTCGGCGGCCGGCTTCACGCCGGCGGGGGCCTTGCCGCGCATGCCGGCGAGGGCCTTCGTGGCGTCGGCGCCCGCGATCTTGCCGAGCGCAGTGGCCGCAGCGGCGGCCACGCCCGCGTCAGCATCGCCCAGGAACTTCACCACGGCGGCCACGGAGTCCTTGTCGCGGCGTTCGCCGATGGTGTTGAGGACGCCGATGAGGAGCTTCTCCTTGAGGGAGGAGAGGGCGGTGCGGAGTGCGGCGGCGGCCTCGGGGCCAGGCACGCGTTCGAGGATGGTGCGGCCCGAGTGGGAGAGGTCGGCGTTCGGCAGCAGCCTGGCCGCGGCGGCGACGACCTCGGGGCCTGCGATGATGCTGAGCTGCTGGCAGATGAAGCGCTTGGCGTCAGGCGTCGTGTCGGCCGCCTCCAGGAGGCCGAGGAGCTTGGTCACGATGGCCTTGCGCCCCTCGGCGTTGCCGAACGACGCGCGGATGATGCCCTCCATGCTGATCAGCGCCTGGCGGCTGTCGCCGTACTTGTAGACCGCCACCTGCTTCGCACAGTCGTCCAGGCTCGGCAGCGGCGCAGCCTCCCCGGCGAGGGCCATCCCGCACAGGCCGATCAGGCAAACCACCCCGACCCCAACTGCCCAGCGCCTCATCACAATCTCCTTTCCCGTTCAGGGATAATGTGCCATGCGTCTTGTCGAGCGCGCAACGGTTCTAGCGCAAGCCGCTTTCCGTTGCAAGTCGCGCCCCCGCAAATCCGCGCGAGCGCCGTTCCGCGGGGACGCGCTCCGGCCCTCAACCGAGAACTGGCTGAAGCCAGGACTCCAAACGCGTCCCGCGCCCGTTCGGAGTCCTGCCTTCAGGCAGTCTTGGTTCTCCGCAGCACGAGCTACTTCGTCGCCGCGAAGTCCTTCCACTCCTTCTCGAGCGCCGCCGCGTCGCCCCGGCCGGGGTGGATGAGGACGCGGTAGAAGAGCGTCAGCGATTGCCCGGCGGGAATCGTGTGCGCCTTGTCAAAGAGAAACGCCGGGCTGGTGTAGCCGAACGTGCCGCTCATGATGACGAACCACGGGGTCGGGTGCCGCGGGTTGCTCGGATGGTCGAACATCGCCACACCCGCCGCCTTCTTTGGCGCCTTGTCCACGAAAAGGCTGCTCGTTGGCACCATTCCGCTGAAGTCGAGCCAGCGGGCCTTCTGGCCGTGGCCCTCCAGATTCCTCCGCCCTTCGCTATCGAATGCCTGGTACTCGGTCATCGCCTGCACGGCTCGGAACGACAGCCCCGCGTAGCCGCCCCAGGCGGGGCCGCCATCGGCCTTCGTCGGCGTGCGGTCGAGCACCGCGTCCTGGTCGCCCGCCGTCCACGTCATGCGCCAGTCCATGCGATAGCACCCCTCCTTGTCGGGCGGCGTGATCGTGATCTCGCGGCGCTCCTTCAGCACGGCCGGCTTGTCGGGCGGATGGTAGTCGAGGAGGATGGTGATCTTCGTCACCCCATCCTTCCCCTCCTCGAACTTTACGTCCATGATGTCGCTCATGCCTTGCGACTTGCCGCTCTTGTCCTCCTCCCAGTAGTTCAGCTTATTGATGAACTTCCACGAGAACCAGAGCGCCCTGTGCCAGATATGGTCGCCGGGCCGCAGCCACGTCAGCACCGTCCCGTCGGCCAGGCACACGGGGTGGAAATACGGCTTCCCCTCCTCCTTAGCGAAGTTCAGCGTCCACAGCGTCTTCCCGTCGAGCACGCAGGAGAGCGACTTCCCCTCCTCGTGCTTGAGACTGCTCCCTGCCCAGGCCGAGTGCATCAACGCCGCCCCCATCGCCGCGATTGCGAACTGACCGTAGCTCATCGGGAATCCCGTTCCTCAGCAGAGACTTCCTCCGCACTTCCGGGCGCGCCATACTCTAGGCTTCCTCCGCCCCAAATGCAAGCGACCCCGCACGGCGTCACGCCGCGGCGAGCTCCCCGCCTGCCCGCCGACGCCCCGTCTCGCTCATTGGCCTTTCCTCCCCCCGCCATGCTCCCCGTGTTCCCCGGTTGCCTCTGCCCCCGATGCCCCCAAGATGTTGTGTCCCGCGAACAGCCTGCCCCCAAAATCCTGCATGCTGCCCCATGCCCCCCATGCTCCCCGGCTCTTGGGGGGCGGGGTCAGAGCACAACCTACAACTCAAGTGACCCCAATTCGGTTACAACCTCGCCGCCCGCGCCGCAAGAGCCACACCCGTCGCACGACCCGACCACGAAGCCACCGCGGAACTCGTTGGTGCCTCTTGCATCCAAGGCCTGCGGCGCTATACTATGGGAGGGGCAGAGAACGCTTTCTGAGAGGCGCACGATGGACACAGTCACGATTCCACAGGTTCAGGAGCAGCTTCGGCGCCTGCCTCCTGACAAGCTCGGGGTGGTCTACGACTTTATCTCCTACCTAATCGAGCGCAGCGCCTCCTCCGAAGCCTTCCGGACAATGCTGGCTTCTGAGGAGGTCCTGGCCAGGGACTGGAACACGCCGGAGGAGGACGAGGCATGGGCCGATTTGTGAAGGGCGACATCGTGGACAGCAACGCCCGCCCGAACCGCCTCTTCACCGCCGACGCCAACATCATCCTCTACAAGGCCGCGGCCTTGGATCCCGCCAAGTGACGGACAGGATTGTCGAGATCGTCCGTTCCTGAAGGCAGTTTAGTGAGGTGGCCCCGTAATCGCCCTAGACCAATGGTCAATCACACGGAGGTCAGCTATCAATGACGTTGGCGGTCTCTTGGGTCAGGAAGGTCGGAAGCTCCTGCGAGGAACTGGTGGTTGCGGCCGATAGCCGTCTCGGCGGCGGGATGAAGCTCGATTGCTGTCCGAAGATCCTGCTTCTGCCCAGATCCGATAGCTTCATCTGCTTCGCCGGAGACACAGCCTACGCCTATCCTCTGATGCTGCAGCTTTCGATGGCCATTCAGGCATATGGCCCGTCGTTGGATCGGGCAATGGACATCCATGACATGAGGGGCCACGCGCTCAAGGTCTTCAACAAGATGCGAGACTCCGTCCACGACTACGTGGAGGGCATGGACGAACCGGACACGTCATTCATCCTGGGCGGTTACTCGTGGGTACGGAAGGCGTTCTCGCTTTGGCTGATACACTACAAGGCTACGGAGAGGATGTTCACATACAGGCCTGCGCGGAACCTGCTTCCAGGGTTCCCCAGCATCGTACTCCTGGGAGACTGCGTCCGGGAGGCCCGGCGACGTCTCGTGGCGCTTCTGAACGAGCGACACCACCTTGGGGGTGATTGTAGGGTCGGTGGGACCTTTGATATGGAGCCCTTCGAAGTCCTGAGGGACATTCTGCGCGAAGGCCGCTACGATACCGTAGGTGGCCCTCCTCAGATAGCGAAGGTGTACCAACACATGAATTGTCGTCCAGTGGCCGTATACTGGCCCGATAGGAGTAGCGGCAGTGTGTACCTTCACGGGCGGCCACTTCTCCAGTATGAGCATTCCAACTACTGGATTCTGGATCCAGAGACACTGAAAACGACTCACCCGGCATTCTCCCAGTTCTCGAATAGCGTTGGGTGAGGGGGGGACAGGGAAATCCGCAGAAGGGACTGCTCGCTTAATCCGGTAAAGCACCCCCCTGTCCACAGCATGCTCCCTGAGCGTTCTATGGGAAAGGGGGAGATTGGGGTTCGAATCCCCAGCAGTCCATCTCGCTATACCTACGACTTCGGGGAGGTGGTGAGGGTATCCCCTCAGGGCATTCGGTCCTCCTCCTTCTTACAGGGCCTCTGGCGACGCGGGGCTACCCCCCCGACCATTCCTGGAAGCGTTTGGCCGAGAGCTTGACGCTGTCGGGGCCGGCGACCTCGAGGGTGGTGGGGCCGTCGAAGCCAGTCTGGAGGAGGGTCTCGATGGGTGCGAAGCAGCCGATGATTGTGGGGCCTCCTATCATGTGCTGCCTACTCTAGTGCCAAGAGCTGTCTGTTTCAAGTCGGCGCCAGGCTGACACGTCCCCCCGGTTTGCGGGTGGGGGTATTCAGCCCGCCTTGGGCGGGCGGCAGATGGTAGCCCACGGCGTGAGCCGTGGGTTCGGGCAGGTAGAGGGCCAGCCCCCGCAGGGGGCGGCAGAATGCCGGCGGCCAGTGCTTCTGCCGCCCCCTGCGGGGGCTGGCCGCGTGTCGCACTCCGATCCACGGGCTTACGCCCGTGGCTATCCTCTGTCGCCCTTCGGGCTTGTATTCGCGGCCCCTGCCTCTGATACTGTACGCTTCTGGGGAAGCCATCGGCGCTCCCGCCATACGGGTTTGAAAAGATCGCGGTGTCATGGCACAATGCGTGGGCATTCCCTTCCCCTGGCCGTTTCGGAGCGTTGTCGAATGCGCAAGGGTCCTGGAGTCTCGCGTCGCGGTTTCCTCAAGGGCGCGGCGGCGCTGGCGGGCGCGCCGCTCGTGGCCTCAGCTTCGGCACTGGGGGCCGAGGCGGCGCCGCCCAGCGACCGCATCACGATGGGCTTCATCGGCATCGGGATGATGGCCCGCGGCCACCTGGGCGGCATGCTCGGCCGCCGCGACGTGCAGGTGCTCGCGGTGTGCGACTGCGACCGCTTCCGACGCGAGGAGGCGGCCAAGCGGGTCAACGACCGCTACGGCACCCCCTCCTGCGGCTGCTACAACGACTTCCGCGACCTGGCCGACCGCCGCGATATTGACGCCGTGCTCATGGCCCCGCCCGACCACTGGCACGCGCCGATGACCATCCGCTGCGCGGAGTCGGGCAAGGACGTCTACTGCGAAAAGCCCCTCTCGCTGACCATCCGCGACGCGCGGGCGATGGTCAACGCGGTCCGCCGCTACGGCCGCGTGTTCCAGACTGGGAGCCAGCAGCGGTCGGGACGCGAGTTCCGCTTCGCCTGCGAGATGGTTCGCAGCGGCCGCATCGGCAAGGTCGAGCGGGTCGTCGTCAACGTCGGCGGCCCCTCGCGCGAGTGCGACCTGCCGGCCCAGCCCGTGCCCGAGGGCCTCGACTGGAACCTGTGGCTCGGCCCAGCCCCCTGGCGTCCCTACCACGCCACAATCTGCCCAGGGAACCCCTACAACCACTTCCCGGCCTGGCGGAGCTACCGCGACTACTCGGGCGGCGGCATGACCGACTGGGGCGCCCACCACTTCGACATCGCCCAGTGGGGCCTCGGGATGGATGACAGCGGCCCCGTCGAGGTCCACCCGCCCGACGGCAAGGAGTATAAGCAGCTCACCTACAAGTACGCCAACGGCGTGGTCATGACCCACGGCGGCGGAGGGCGAATGGGCGTGAACTTCTACGGCACGGACGGCGCGGTGTTCGTGGACCGCGGCAAGCTGGAGACCGAGCCGAAGGAGCTGAAGGACACGCCGACCGCGGCCAATGAGGTCCACCTTTACAACAGCCCCGGCCACCACGAGGACTGGCTTCGCTGCATCCGTAGCCGCCAGAAGCCCATCTGCGACGTCGAGATTGGCGCACGCACCATGACCGTGTGCCACCTGGGCAACATCGCCTATTGGCTCAAGCGTCCGCTGAAATGGGACCCCGAGAAGGAAGAGCTGGTGGGCGACCCTTCGGCTTCGCTCAGGGCAGGCCCTGAGGCGGCCCGCTGGCTCGACCGCCCCCGCCGCCAGCCGTGGACCCTCTGAGCGGGCCGGGCCGCATGTTGAATTGTGCCTTCTCCAGGAATACAATGCTTGTAACACTTCAGCCGAATGAAGTGGAGGTTTGGAGTGCGGCCTTCAGGCCGTATCCTGCGCCCCAGATACGGGCTAAAGCCCGCACTCCGAACTCGGCGCGCCATCTGAGGGTGACGGTTGGCTCTC
>VGYV01000345.1 GCA_016872855.1 Planctomycetota bacterium | reverse complement strand
CGTCGCACAGGAGGTCGAGGGGGCCGGCGGCGAGGCCGTTGGCCTGGCCTGCGACGTGCTGAAGCGCGACAGCATTGAGGCGGCCCGCGACGCCGTGCTCGAACGCTTCGGGCACGTGGACATCCTGCTCAACGGCGCCGGCGGAAACCACCCGAAGGCCACGGCGACCGACCAGATGGCCTTCTTCGACATCCCGCCCGAGGCCATTCGCTGGGTGTTCGAGCTGAACTGCCTCGGCAGCATCCTCCCCTCCCAGGTCTTCGGCAAGCACCTGGCCGAGCGGAAGGAGGGCGTCGTCCTCAACACCTCCTCGATGAACGCCTTCAAGCCCCTCACCCGCATCGTCGCCTATTCGGGCGCCAAGGCCGCCGTGAGCAACTTCACCCAATGGCTCGCCGTCCACATGGCCAAGAACTACTCCCCCAACATCCGGGTCAACGCCATCGCCCCCGGCTTCTTCCTCGGCGAGCAGAACCGCTTCCTCCTCATTGACGAGAAGACCGGGGGCCTCACCCCCCGCGGCAAGACCATCATCGAGCACACCCCCATGGGCCGCTTCGGCGAGCCCGGCGACCTGCTCGGCACCATCCTCTGGCTCCTCTCGCCCGCAAGCCGCTTTGTCACCGGCATCGTCGTCCCCATTGATGGCGGCTTCTCCGCTTTCGCAGGCGTCTGACCATCGAAGGAGGCAAAACAGATGCCAGACCCACAGGCAGACCTCAAGTCGTTTGAGCCTAAGTGCAAGTATTTCATAGGGATAGATTCAGATGGTTGTGCCTTCGACACTATGGAAGTCAAGCACAAGTTCTGCTTCGCTCCCGCGGTGCTCGAGGCCTTCGGGTTGGCCGCGCTGGCGCGCATTCTGCGCGATGTGTGGGACTTTGTGAACCTCTCATCGAAGTCGCGGGGCTGCAATCGGTGGCACGCGCTGCGGGCCACCTTCGAGCACCTCATCGAGCTGACGCCCTACGACCGCTTCAAGCCCTTCCTTGGCGCGCACCTGGACATGACCAAGGAGTTCATCGCCACCTCCGAGCAGGACAGGCGGATTCAGCTCAGCAATGAGGGCCTCCTCCTATTCGCCGAGCGCAAGCTTCAGATTCCCGCCGCCCAGCTTCTCTCGCAATGCATCGTCGCCGACCCCGTGGGCGTCGCCACGTCGGAGATGGGCAGGGCCATCGTCCAGGCACCCGTTTCTCCGGAAACCTGCCTTATCCGCCTCATCTTTTGGACTCACCTGGTGAACTCCCTCGTTGAGCTGTACGTTTACGATGTGCCCCCCTTTCCCCACTGCCGCAAGAGCCTGGAGAAGCTGGCCCCCCACGCTGACATCATCTGCGTCTCCGCCACCCCCTACGAGGCCCTCGCCCGCGAGTGGCAGGAGCACGACATAGCTCGTTACGCTGCCTTGATTTGCGGCCAGGAACAGGGCAAAAAGGAGGACCACCTCCGCCTCGCCGCCAAGGACAAGTATCCCCCCCACCGCATCCTCATGATCGGCGACGCCCCAGGCGACCTCAAGGCCGCCCGCCTCAATGGCGCCCTCTTCTTCCCCGTCAACCCCGGCCACGAGGAGGCCTCCTGGCAGCTCTTCCTCAACGAAGCCGCAGATCGTCTCCTGGCCGAGACTTACGCCGGCGACTACGAAGCCGCTCTCATCAAGGAGTTCGACAAGTACCTGCCCACCACGCCCCCCTGGAAGCAATGAGGCCCCCCGCCCGTGGACGCCCTCGCCCAGTTCTCGCTCGCCGGCCGCCGCGCCCTGGTGACGGGCGCCAGCCGTGGCATAGGCCGTGCCTGCGCCCTCGGCCTCGCCCAGGCGGGGGCCGACGTGGCGCTCGTCGCCCGCGACGAAGCCGCCCTACAGTCCCTCGCCGCCGAGGTCCAAGCCCTTGGCCGCAAAGCACTTGTGTGTCCTGCCGACCTCGCCGGCCCATCGGCCTGCGAGGGCGTCGTCGCCAGGGCTGAGGAGGCGCTCGGCCCCATTGACACCCTCCTCTATGCCGCCGGCGTCACCCGCCGCGCCCCCGCCGCAGAGGTCACGCAAGGCCAGATTGACGAGTGCCTGGACGTGAACAGTAGGAGCGCCTTCGCGATGGCCCAAGCCATTGGCCGCAGGCTACTTGCGGCGGGCAAGCCAGGCTCCCTCATCTTCATCGCCTCCCTGATGTCTCGCGGCGCCCGCCCGACCACGCTCCCCTACGGCATCTCGAAGATGGCCTTGACGGGCGTCGTCCGCGGCCTGGCGGTCGAGTGGGCGCCGCACGGCATCCGGGCCAACGCCATCGCCCCGGGCTACGTCCGAACTGCCCTGGCCGCAAAGGTTTACGACGACCCACAGCTCCGCGAATGGGTCACTAGCCGCATCCCCCAGGGCCGCTGGCAGGAGGCTGAGGACTACGCCCCCATCGCCGTCTTCCTCGCCTCCGACGCCTCCCGCGTCATCACAGGCCAGATCATCTTCGCCGATGGGGGGTGGACCGCGGCGCTATAGGAGCGGTGTTCGGTGTCAGGCGTTCGGGTGCGAAGAGGGGAGAGGGGCGGGCGGGGCTGGACTCCTTTTTGACATTGGGAGGACGAATTCTGGACATTTGGCTTGAGTGGACAGTATGGTGAGAATCGGCGGTTCTTGCCGGTCCGGCCATTCCGGGGCAGTCATGCGGTAGTATGTCAGATGCCCCAGAATGGGTGGAATGGCGAGGATTGGCGATTTGAGGGGGAGTAGGTGTAAGTGCTTGCGGGTGCGTGACATGCGTCGCGCCCTGGCAGCGCGGTGCGTAAGTGCCCACAGATAATACACTTATGGCAGGCGAGGGGGTGTGCGGCGGGCCTCGTCTATCATTGCGTGGAGGTTGGCTTCGGGGGTCTCGCGGCCAACCTGGTCGCCTGTGCCGATGATGAGGCGTGGGCTGCCGCGGAAGGCGGTGAGGATTTCGCGGACCTCGCGGCGGACGTCGGCGGGGGTGCCTCGGATGAGGGTGGCGACGGTGTGGACGTTGCCGTTCATCGTGGTGCGGCCGGCGAGGAGGCCGGCGACCCGGCGGAGGCCGTCGAAGCCGGCAACGTCACCCCCGGGCGGGCGCTCGAAGGGGCAGACGCAGTCGAGGCCCAGCTCGGCGAAGTCCGCCACGGTCTCCATGCAGCGGCCGTGGAAGTGGAGGTGTAGGAGGCGGCCGTGGCGGTGCACCTCTTCGGCGGCGGCCTGGATGAGCGGCTTGTCCCACTGGCGCCAGAGGCGGGGGCCGAGGAGGGAGTTGTTGCTCCAGGTGCAGCCGATGCACAGGCTCTCGACGGGGGTTTGGGTGCAGATGGCGCGGGCCTTGCGGACCACGTGGTCGGTGTAGCGCTCGCGGAGGCCTTCGAGGTAGGGCTGGAGGTCGGGGTTGAGGAAGTCGTAGACGGCGGCGTTGAAGCCGCCGTTGCGTCCGCCGCCGTAGAAGTCGAAGAAGGGGACGCAGAGCCAGGCTTCGAGGAGGTAGGCGTCGCCGACCTCGTTCCAGGCCTTCAGGAGGCTGCTGGTGTCGGGGTGGTCGGGGTCGCCGCCGAGGGCGACGAGTTCCCAGGCGGGGAGGTCGCGTGCGAGGTCCTTGACGGGGCTTTCGAGTGCCCAGCTCGGCTCGGCGCGTGAGAGGCGGCGGCCGCAGGTCAGTTCCCCGAGCCGGGTCTCGATGGTGGTCCGCGCCTCAAGCGTGTTCTCATCCAGCCATTTCTCCTGACTGTTCCATTGCACCTGGTCGTTTGGTATGCCGACGCCAGCGACGCCCCAGCCCTCGCAGCCGAAGCGCTCGAACGTGGTCTTGAGGGCGAGGTGGAAGGGCACCTCGCGTTCGAACTGGATCATATCCACGCCCAGGAGCTTGGCGGGATAGTAGTACCAGAACTCGGGGGCCACGGGCACCCGGTCGCTTTGGAGGCCGCGATAGGCATTGAGCATTCGCTGCTTCGGGGTGAAGCTCATTCCGCTTCCTGATTCGGCTGGCAAACAAGTGTTCGCGCGCCCCATCCCACGCGGGTCGCAGGACGACCCTCATCGCTTCCTTGGTCCCCAGGGCGCGGTTTGGTCATCCCACCTGCTGTAGATCCTGTCGAGGGAGGCATTGTCATGCCTGGCGACCGACTCCAAGTGGTGGTCGAGGAAAGCCACATTAGCCTTGCCGCGGTGGCGGAAGTCGAAGCGCGTGGTGGACGGCTCACCCCTCTTCCGCAGGCTTTCCGCGACCCCGATGAACACGTTCAGGCCGAAGACGCTTACGAAGCGGCCCGGAATGCCCGTCTTCGTCTCTCCTCCGTGAGCATCCCCATCGGCCTCCGGATGAGGCACCGAGGCATTCACTTCCGCGAAGAGGGGCTGCACTGTTGGTGGAACAGGGGGCGCGGCTGGAACTGCTGCGTGGCCGAAGAAGGGTTTGCCTTGTTGCTCGGGCAGCCTGAAGATGATCTCAGGTGCGAAGTAATCGCCCGTTGCTCCCCGCTCGGGATCTGTCCAGAACTCCGCGTCCCGCCTGAATGCCTCCCTGCACTCCGCTTCGGTCGCGAAGCCCCTAAACGGGGAGCCGTCGGTGTAGAGGTGAATCAGGAACCGATGATAGGCGAGGTTGCCGAGATCGATGGCCAGGGCTGGGCCGCTCACATGCCAGGCGGGTGGGAAGTACTCGTCGAAGCTGTTCAGATAGTTCCTGACTCCTGTGCAAGCAGCAAGGAGTTGCGCTTTGCAGCGTTCTGCCCTAGCGCGCGCCACGACGCCGGGGAGAACAATGGCGAGCGCCAGAAGCGCAAGGGCGATGATGCCCGCAGCGAACGCGGCCTCCACGAGCGTCACGGCGCCTCGGTGCCATCTTCTAGCATCGTCCAAATTGCGATGCCCCTATCTGACTCACCAAGCAGTTTGGTCATCGCCTGTTCTCTCCGGCCTCCGGCTAAGCACTCTTAGCGAACGGCCTGGTAGATTGCGGGGCGGTAGCGGGGGCGTGGGATGGGCTTACCCTCACTTCGAGCGGCCTTGAGCCAGGCTTGCTTGGCTCGCTTGACCTCGGCCAGGGCTTGCTCGGGGCTGTGCCCGAAGGCCGAGCAGGCATCGAGGTCGGGGATGTCCGCGATGTAGCCTTCGTCTTCCTGGCTGTAGAAGATGTTTATGTGGTAGTCGGTCATGGTCAATCCTCGATGCTCATGCTGTAACGTTCGACAATCCGGAGGAACTGGCGGACCTGGTAAGGCTTGGCCTGCCCGCCGGCCTCTTGCAGGTTCACCAGCTCCGTGAGGTCGGGATGTGTGTATATGTGGTGGCTGCCACTCCGCCTTGAGAAGCGGAACCCGAATGCCTCCACAAGGTTGATCATGTCAGAGAAGGCGACGTTTTTCAAGTGGCCCTGGCTGAGTCTCGCGAGCAGCTTGCGGCGGTTCATCTTGGGGATTCCTCACGAGGCGGTCTTCTCTTGCTGGGGCTGGGTGACGAGGACTTCGAAGACACGGCCTCGGCGCATGCGGCGGACGGTGAACTGGCGGCCGGCGAGTGAGAGGGTGTCGGCGATCTTGGGCTGGCGGCCGAGCTGGCGTTCGAGCCAGGCGGAGAGGGTGCCCTGGGGGTCTGGGAGCGCGGCGCCGAGGGCCTGTGCGACCTCGGCCACGGAGCAGGCGCCGCCGACCATCAGGGTGCCGGCGGTGAGGGCCTGGCAGGAGCGGGGGAGGCGGTCGTACTCGTCCTCAAGGTCGCCCACCAGCTCCTCCACGAGGTCCTCCATCGTGATGAGGCCGAGCGTGTGGCCGGCCGCGTCGCGGACGATGGCGATGTGGATGTGCTGGTCCACGAAGAGCTTGAGGAGGACGGCGGCCGATTCGTCCGGGGCGACGAATCGGACGGGGCGTGCGACGCCCCGCAGGCTGGGGTCCGCGGGGTTCGTGCGTGCCCAGGCGATGAGGTCCTTGAAGTTCACGTAGCCCAGGATGCGGTCCGAGTCGTCCCCCTCGCGGAGCGGGAAGCGGGTGTGGGGGTCCATGTGCATGGTGACGATGGCCTCGCCGATGTCCTGGCGGGTCGAGAGGAAGGTGATGTCCTGCGCAGGCACCATCACCTGGCGAGCGGTGGTCTTGGAGAGGTGCGTGGCGCCCTGGATGATGCGCTCCTGGCGCGAGTCGATCAGGTTCGAGAGGCGCGCCAGGCCGGCCAGGGCCGTGATCTCGTGGAGGGGCGAGGCGGGGCGCCCGTCCTTGCGGCGCGGCTCGAACGGGCGGTTCACGAGGTGGATGAACCAGTTGATCGGCCTCAGGAGGAGGACAAACGTGGACAGGGGCCGCCCGGCGACCAACGCCACCTGGCTGTTGAACCGCACGCCGAGGGACTTGGGGAGGATTTCGGTGAACTGGAGCATCAGGTAGGTGAAGATGATCGAGAAAGCCGCGAGCCATGTCTTGCCGAACAGGGATTCCACCT
Source organism: Planctomycetota bacterium (assembly GCA_016872855.1). Taxonomy (GTDB): domain Bacteria; phylum Planctomycetota; class PUPC01; order DSUN01; family DSUN01; genus DSUN01. Next base: position 2,796 of record VGYV01000345.1, on the reverse strand, counting down.
GCGCGCCGGCGATGAATGCCCCGATGGTGTGCGCGATGGTGTTGAGGGTGAGGATGGCGCTGATGGGCCGCTCGATGTTGTCCTTGAAGTGCTGCCAGGCCGCGGCCGCCCGCGGGTGGCGCTGTCCGAGGGTGGCTAGTTGGCCTGGCGTGAGGCTCAGCAGCGCCGCCTCCATCAGCGAGCAGAGGAAGGAGACCGACAGGGCCACCAACACGGCCGTGAGCAGAAGGGCCACGGATGCCTCCTCGACTTGGGCAAGCGGCGGCGGCGCGCGCAGCGGGCGGGCCGGGCCGCCGCTTGGGACTGGTGACACAGCACAGCGGATGGCAGACGCACTACCCACTTGATTGTAGCGGCTTGGGGCGCGAACCGCAAGGGCTGGTGGGCGGCGCAGTTGGTAGTGGGGGCGTGTTGACACGGCTGTGCGAGGCAGTTACGATGGGAGCATCCCCAGGGCAAGACGGGATGCTCGCGCCATGTCGAAGCCAATCACCAGCGAGGAGGTTCCCGCCGTGTGCGAGGCCCTTGGCCTCGACGCGGCCCGCGGGCTGCGTGCCGCGGCTGTGGCACAGCGCCTCTTCGCGCAGACCTCGCACCTCCACGGCCTCACCAAGACGGCGCGTCCGCTGGTGGAACTCGTGGCGGCCCTCCGCGCCGCCGACTCCGGGGAGGCGCCAGGCCGTGACTGGCGCGCGGCGCTGAAGCAGGCGCTCCCACATCCGGCAGGAAGCCAACTGGAGATTATCCTGGAGGCCGTGGCGCCTGAGGCAGCCGCGCAGCCAGAGTCCGACGCCGCGGACCGCAGCATCGTGCAAGCCATCGCGCGGCGCGTCGCGGCCCTGGCCGAGCTGGCGGAGGGCCTGACGGCGGGCGGCACGCGCGAGGCCACGGTGGCCGCGGCCCTCGACGATGGCCAGGCGGTCGAACTCCTCGTGTCCGGCGACGGCGCGATCCGCGACACAGTGAACGCGGCGCGAGACAGGCTGGCGGCCTGGAACGCCACGATGCTGCGCCCCATCCGCGCCGTGGTGGTGTATGAGGGGGAGCACCCACCAACCAACGCTCTCCCGCCCGAGCCCACGGCCGCCGACGTGGCCCGCCACGTGTTCCAGACCCAGTGGGAGGCCTTTCTCTCCCGCGTCTATGGGGTGCGTTACGGCGACGACATCGAGTACGTCCACGAACTGCGCGTCGCCCTGCGGCGGCTGCTCGCGGCGCTCAGGGCCTTCCGCAAGGCCCTCGACGGCCTCGTGCCGCCCCTGCGCGCGGAACTTGAATTGCTGGCCGATGCCCTGGGCAAGGTGCGCGATTCCGACGTGTTCCTCGTGTTCTTCCGCGAGTATGCGGCCCAGGCGCCCCCCGAGCACTGGCCCTACCTCCGCGGCCTGCTGCGTGCCGAGCGGTGCCGCCGCCGCCGAGGCTTCCGCGCGCTCCTGGAGGGACTGGAGTCGGAGCGGTTCGCCGCCTTCCGCGCGAAGTACGACCCCATCCTGGCCGGGCGCGCCGCGGAAGGGGGGCTCGCCCCCTTGGCCACGGGCGGCGACGCGCCGCTGCGTCGCCGCGCCCCGAACATCCTCCTCAAGCGCCTGAAGGTCGTGAGGAAGACCGGGCGCAACCTGGCCGCCGCCTCCGTCGAGCGACAGCACGCGCTCCGCATCCAGTGCAAGAGGCTGCGCTACACGGCCGAGTTCCTGGCCGACCTCTATCCGAAGGGCCTCGCCGCCCTCATAGACCCCATGCAGGCCATGCAAGATGCCCTGGGGGAGGTGCACGACGCAGACGTCTACAAGGAGCGGATCACGCGATACCACGCGCGGCGTCGCGCCGCCGGCGACCAGGCGCTGGCCAGCCAGGCGCTGGGCGCAGTGCTCGCGTTCCTGGACAACCGCCGCCGCACCGCCCTCGACCGCGCGCTCGTGGCCTGGAAGGCGTTCCTCAAGAGCAAAGGCCCTCGAAAAGCCGCAAAGGCCATCCCCTGAGAGGCGCTGGGAATGGAACTGGCCCCCAAGGTGCGCTGCGCCCTTGACATCGCACGCCAACACCCCGCCGAGCTGCGGCATGCCCAGCAGGTGGCTCGGCTGTGCGAGCGACTCTTCGACGCACTCCAGGCACTCCACGGCCTCGGCGCCCGCGAGCGCGAGCTGCTCGTCTGCGCTGCGCTCCTCCACGACATCGGCCTGAGCGTGAGCATCAGCGCCCATCACAAGCACTCGCTCCGCCTGATCCTGGAAAGCGCCCTCCCCGCGTTCACGCCCGAGGAACGCCTCCTGGTCGCCAACGTGGCCCGCTACCACCGCAAGTCCCACCCCTCGCCCCGCCACTCCGAGTTCGCTGACCTTGCGCCGCCCGCGCGTGAGACAGCTCGCCGCCTGGCGGCCATCATCCGCATCGCCGACGGCCTCGACCGCGCCCACGAGGACGCGGTGAGTGACGCCGACGTCTGGCAGGTCGGGGAGAAGTCGTGGACGATTCGCGTGTCGGGCAGTGGCGACCTGGCCTTCGCCTGCATGGGTGCCAGGCGAAAGGCGGGACTTTTCGAGGAAGTCTTTGACGTCAGGCTGACGATTGAGCCGGCGGTCGAGCCCGACACAAGACTGCCTGAAGGCAGGACTCCAAACAAGCCCAAACACAAGACTGCCTGAAGGCAGGACTCCAAACAGGGGGAGAGCGCGCTAGGAGTCCTGCCTTTAGGCAGTTCTTCCATTCTCCGCGATTGCATCCAGGGCGCGCCCGCGCAGGAGCATCTGGGCGAACGCCTCGGGCAGGCCAGCCTGCCGAATCGCGGCCACGGCGCGG
>VGYV01000344.1 GCA_016872855.1 Planctomycetota bacterium | reverse complement strand
ACAGGCATAGGCGGGGCCGCGAGCGTCGAGAATGGGCAGATCACCTTGGCGACAGGCGGGCCGGCGACCGGTATTGCCTGGCGAGAGCGCTTCCCGAACATCAACTACGAGGTCTCCCTCGAGGCGGAGCGCCTCACGGGGACCAATGCCGTCTGCATGATCGTGTTCCCCGTCGGTGGCTCCCACTGCCTCATGTGGGTGGGGGCCGGCAAGCCGAGCATTGTCGGTCTGGACTTCCTCAACGGCGAGGGCTGCCGCAGGAATCCGTCGGGGTTTCTAAAGGACTTCGAGTCCCACAAATCGTACCGCGTCCGGCTGCGCGTCACCCAGCAGCGCATCGAGGGCTGGGTGGATGACGACAAGCTATTCGATGTCGCCGTGCAGGACACGAAGTTCACTGTAGAGAGGCCCTACGAGCAGCTTACCCCCTTTGGGCTTGGATCGTATGAGACAACCGTGGCGCTGCGGAGCATCCGCTACCGCCGCGTGGAGACCCCCGCCGGCGGAGAGGTGAAGCGGCGCGCCGGCGACCTCAGGGGGGGCCGGCCCGCCGACCTCCTGGCCGACGAAGCACGGGCGGCCTGGAGGGTCCAGGCCGAGCTCCCCGGCATCGGCAAGGCGACCGCGCCCCAGGTCGGCAAGGACGGCATCGCCTTCGAGCGCACCGGCCAGTGGGCCGCTGTCGCGTGGACCGGTGACTCCCTCGAGGATAACTACGACCTGGCCTTCGAGGTCCGCCTGACCGAGGGGACTGGCGACTTCTGCCACGTGCTTTTCCCCGTGGGGCGGCACCGCGGCACTTTGACGCTGAGCGCCGGCCCTGGCCAGGAATGGCCGGGGCCGATACGCCTGACGGGCCTCGCAGAGGGACAGAGCCGCTACTACCGGCCCCTCACGCCTTTCTTCCCTGTGGAATCAGGCAGATGGCACCGCGTCCGCCTTCGCGTCACCCAAGGCCAAATCCAGGGGTGGTTCAACGACACCCGAACGGTTGACTTGGGGAAGCAGACGTCGCCCCTCCTGCCGCGCCCCGAGTTCGCCAACCTGAAGCCCTTCGGCATAGCCGCTGCCGGCGGGGCCAGCTTCACTGTGCGCAACATCTCCCTCCGCAAGGCCGACAACTGAGTTCTGCCTCAGATGCTCAGAAGATCACTTCTCCCCCCTGGATTTGATCCTCTGTAACACTTCAGCCGAATGAAGTGGAGAGCCAACCGTCGCCCTCGGATGGCGCGCCGAGTTCGGAGTGCGGGCTTTAGCCCGTATCTGGGGCGCAGGATACGGCCTAAAGGCCGCACTCCAAACCTCCACTTCACTCGGCTGAAGTGTTACGATCCTCTGAAGGGGCAGTGTTTCTAAGTCCTTGCACGCGCACGACTTGGCCCACGCATGCCCCCAGCTCTCAGAGGATCGCCTGGCCTCCCCCCGGCGGCTGCCGGGCGGCTTGCCGCCAGGGCGAGCTTAATGGCTTTCAGCGATTCGGCGGCGCCTTCAGAGGGGACACGACTGCCTAAAGGCAGGACTCCGAACCAGGAGAGCGGCTCGTTTGGAGTCCTGCCTTCAGGCAGTCCTTACCCCGATGAGTCGAATCGCTGAAAGCTATCTTGACTATCGCGGCGCCGCGCGCATAATGGCCGGGGTGGGCCTTGCACCAGGGGGCACGGCCAAGTGGCACAAGGAGGCCGGCATGTCGAGGACGCCCGCGTGCAGGTTTGCACGCCCTACACTCTGGCTCCCCCTCGCAACCTGGGTGGCCGCGATGGCACTGGGACGCAGGGCTGACGCCGCATCGGCCGCCCCGCTGCCCGACGGCGTGAGGGCGGTGTGGGACGCAGATAAGGCGTTCCGCGAGACGACACCGACGCGGGAACGGCTGTGCATCAACGGCCTCTGGCGCTGGCAGCCCGCCAGCAGAGGACAGACGGCAGACGACAGACGGCAGAAGGCAGATGGCGGAGGGGCGGCCGATGCGGTGCCCGATGGCGGCTGGGGCCACTTCAAGGTGCCCGGCTCCTGGCCAGGGATCACCAGCTACATGCAGAAGGACTGCCAGACGGTTCACCCCCACCCAAGCTGGGCGGACGACAAGCTGAGCGGTGTGACGGCGGCCTGGTATCAGCGGGAGGTCACGATCCCGAAGGAATGGGGCGGACGCCGCATCGCGTTGAGCGCCGACTACGTGAACTCCCTCGCAACGGTCTATGTGGACGGCAAGAGGGCGGGCGATCTGCGCTATCCGGCCGGGGAGCTGGACATCACGGCGGCCTGCCGCCCGGGCGGGAAGCACGTGCTGTCGCTCCTCGTCATCGCCCTGCCGCTCAAGGGCGTGATGCTGTCGTACACCGACACGTCGTCGGCGCGGCAGGTCAAGGGCTTCGTCGCGCGGCGGGGGTTGTGCGGGGACGTCTATCTGGTCGCCGCGCCGCGGGCGGAACGCATCACGAATGTGAAGGTGGATACCTCGGTGCGCAAGCGCATGATCACGTGCCAGGCCGCGCTCGATGGACTCGACCCCAAGATGCTGTACGCGCTGCGCGCCCAGGTCACTGAGAAGGGCCAAGAGGTGGCCAGGTTCTACAGCGAGACCCCATTCAGGGCCAGCGACCTGAAGGAGGGCCGGTTCGCGTTCACCGCCGGGTGGAAGCTCGACAAGCTATGGGACGTTCATACGCCGCAGAACACTTTCGAGCTGTCCCTTTCGCTGGTAAGACAGCCGGGGGTCGTGACGGACACCGCCTTCCCCGTCCGCTTCGGCTTCCGCGAGTTCTGGGTCGAGGGGCGGGACTTCTATCTGAACGGCAGCCGCATCTTCCTGTCCGCCGTGCCGCTCGACAACGCGCAGGTCGGCGCCGCCTGGGCGAGCTACGAGGGGGCGAAGGAGAGTCTCTTGCGCCTCAAGAGCTTCGGCATCAACTTCGTCTACACCCACAACTACGGCTGCGAGCCGGGGGCGCACCTGAGCTTCGAGGAGGTGCTTCGCGCGGCGGACGACGTGGGGATGCTCGTCGCCCTCTCGCAGCCGCACTTCGGGCACTACGACTGGAGGGCCGAGGATGCGGACAGGGCCAACGGCTACGCGGCCCATGCCACCTTCTATGCCCGCGTGGCGGGGAGCCATCCCTGCGTCGTCGCCTACTCCACCAGCCACAACGCCACGGGCTCGGGCCAGGACATGAACCCCGACCTGATGGGCGCCGCGGAGGAGGACATCCCGCGCGGCCCCTGGTCGGCCAACAACGCGAAGCTCGCCTTTCGAGCTGAGGCCATCATCAAGGGCCTCGACCCCTCCCGCATCGTTTACCACCACGCCGGCGACATCGGCTCGCTCCACGCCAGCAACTTCTACCCCAACTTCGTCCCCATCCAGGAGATGTCCGACTGGTTTGAGACCTGGGCGGCGAAGGGCGTGAAGCCCGTCTTCCTGTGCGAGTACGGCGCGCCGTTCTCCTGGGACTGGGCGATGTATCGCGGCTGGTTCAGGGGCAAGCGCGAGTTCGGCTCCGCAGTCGTCCCCTGGGAGTTCTGCCTCGCCGAGTGGAACGCGCAGTTCTTTGGCGACGCCGCGTTCCGCATCAGCGAGCGGGAGAAGGCGAACCTCCGCTGGGAGGCCAAACAGGCCAGGGCGCGCGAGGGCTGGCACCGCTGGGACTACCCGACCCAGCTCGGCTCAAACGCCCTGGACGAGCGGGGGCCGGTCTTCGGCCAATACGCAACCGACAACTGGCGCGCCTTCCGCACCTGGGGCCTCTCCGCCAACTCCCCCTGGGAGCATGGGCTTCTCCACAAGCTCCGCGACGGGGTTGACAAGGCGCGCAAGGACCTGCCCCTGGATTGGGAGCGGCTCCAGCGCCCCGGCCTCAGCCCCGACTACGTCGAGGAGCGCTACGAGCGGATGGACATCGCCTTCGAGCGGAAGGACTGGGTTCCCACCCCCTACGGCCAGGCGATGCTCCGCAACAACATGCCCCTCCTGGCCTACATCGCGGGCAAGCCCGCGCGCGTCACCAGCAAGGACCACAACTTCCTCCCCGGCGAGACCGTCGAGAAGCAGCTCATCGTCATCAACAACTCCCGCGCGCCCGTGACGTGCGAATGCTCCTGGTCCGTTCGGAGTGCGGGCTTTAGCCCGTCGTCTCCCATACGGCCTGAAGGCCGCACTACAAACGTGAGCGTGAAGACGGGCCAGCAGGCGCGCATCCCGCTGAGCTTCCCTCTCCCAAAGGAATCGGCGGCGGGAGCTTACAAGCTCTCGATGACCGCCAAGTTCGATTCGGGAGAGACGCAGAGCGATGAGTTCACGATCCACGTCTTGCCTCCTCCTCCAGCCGCCAAGCCTGCCGCGAAGATCGCTCTGTTCGACCCGAAGGGCGAGACGGCGAAGCTGCTCACGGCGATGGGGGTGTCGTTCGATGAGGTGCGCGGGGCAGAGACGCCCCGCCCACAGGTGGAATTGCTCATCATCGGCAAGGGGGCGCTGACGGAGAAGGGGCCGGCGCCCGACATTCGCCGCGTGCGCGATGGGCTGAAGGTGCTCGTCTTCGAGCAGACCTCAGAGGCCCTGGAGCAGCGCCTTGGCTTCCGCGTGACCGAGTACGGCCTTCGTCAGGTCTTCCCCCGTGTGCCTGACCATCCCGCGCTCGCCGGCCTGACAGCGGACAACTTGCGCGACTGGCGCGGAGCGGCCACCCTCCTCCCGCCGCGCCTGGCCTACACGGCGAAGTCGCCGCAAGGCCCGTGCGTCTCCTGGTGCGGCATCCCCGTCACCCGCCTCTGGCGCTGCGGCAACCAGGGCAACGTGGCATCTGTCCTCATCGAGAAGCCGGCCTGCGGCGACTTCCTGCCCATCGCCGACGGCGGCTACAGCCTCCAATACAGCCCCCTCCTGGAGTACCGCGAGGGTAAGGGAATGGTGCTTTTCTGCCAGATGGATGTGACAGGCCGCACCGAAGGCGACGCCGCGGCGGAACGCCTCGCGCGGAACCTCCTCAACTACGTAGGCTTCTGGAAGCCGGCGCCGCGGCGCGAGGCGGTCTATGCCGGCGACCCCTCTGGGCGGGCCCACCTGGAGAAAGCGGGGATCCGACCGGGCATGCCACGCGTGCAGAGCTCCGAAGATTTTCTGACTCTCCGGCCCGACCAGGTGCTCGTTGTGGGGCCGCTTGGTGGCGGGTTGCTGGAGCCCCACAAGGCCATAATCGCGGGCTGGCTCAAGCGAGGGGGCCACGTGCTCGCCATCGGCCTTGGCGAGGCCGAGGCCCGAATCTTCCTCGGGCTGGATGTCACAATGCGGCGGGCAGAGCACATCGCCGCCTTCTTCGAGCCGCGTGGCAGTGAGTCGCTTCTGGCAGGCATCGGCCCGGCCGATGTGCACAGCCGCGACCCCAGGGAGATGAATCTCGTCTCGGGCGGCGCGATGCCCGTGGGTGATGGCGTGCTTGCGGTCAGCAAGGAGGGTAACGTGGTCTTCTGCCAGCTCGTCCCCTGGCAGTTCGACGCCGAGAAGCTCCCCACGCGACAGACTTTTCGGCGGGTGAGCTGCCTCGTCGCGCGGCTCCTGGGCAACATGGGCGTGGGGGCTGAGACCCCCCTCCTCGCCCGCTTCTCCGACCCGCTCGGGGCAGGGCCGCCCCCGCCGAATCTGCTGAAGAACGGCGATTTCCGCGCGGATGCCGACGGCGATGGCGTGGCGGACGGCTGGCAGGTCAGCTCGGACGGGAAGCCAACCGCCGCGCGCGAGAAGCTCGCGCCCGACGGCTGGGCTCAGCGCTTCACCTTCACGCCGCCCACCGACAAGAAGGCGGGGAGCATCATGCTCGCCCAGCACGACATGCCGATGGAGAAGGGCCAGTGGTATCGCATCTCCCTGCGAGCAAAGTGCGAAGGGATGAAGGGCACCAAAGTGACCCTCACCATCCAGAACACCGCCACCTGGCGCTCCTTCTTCGACTATCAAGATTTCACGCCCGAGGAAACGTGGAAGACCTTCGATTTCATCGTGGAATCCAATGCCTCCGCGAAGTCGGGCACCAAGTTCCAGATATGGCACGGCGCTCCTGGCACCCTCTGGCTGGCCGACCTGCGGCTCGAGCCCTGCGACCCGCCCACCCGAGGCCGCTGGCTCACCGGCCTCTACCTCGACCAGCCGACCGAGTGGGACGACCCGTACCGCTTCTTCCGCTGGTAGCGGCAGGTGCCTGTCGGCGTCTGAGCCCCCGAATGGGGGCGTTTGAGCCGTAGCCCAGGGCGACCGAAGGGAGCCCTGGGTGGGCGGCGGATTGTGGGGGAGCCCCCGAACGGGGGCGATTCAGAAGGCCCTGAATCGCCCCTTTCAGGGGCTCATGGACGGGGGAACGCATTTCCCAGGGCTCCCTTCGGTCGCCCTGGGCTACGGCTGGGTTGCCCACTTCGTGGGCTACCTCGCGTCCTCACAGGCGGAGAGGAGCTTGCCAATGCGCAGTTCATCGTCGGTCACCCGTCGGGCTTTCTTCAGGGGGTCGGCTATGGCTCTTGCGACATCAGTGGCGCTCAGCGCCGAGGAGGCGAGGAAGATCAAAGTCCTCATCGTCACAGGGGGACACGGCTTCGACCAGAAGGCGTTCCTCGGCATGTTCGAGGGCCAGGACGACCTCGCGCCCGCCCACGCCCCGCAGAAGGACCACTGCGAGTTCCTAGAGGACATCAGCAACTGGCCCTACGACGCCATCGTGCAGTACCACCTCGCCCAGAACATCTCGGAGAAACGGCGGGCCAACTTCTTCGCCCTGATGGACAAGGGGGTGGGCATCCTCACCCTCCACCACGCCCTCTCGGCCTTCCAGGGCTGGGCTGACTACCGCACCATCATCGGCGGCCGCTCATACCTCCGCCCCACCGAGGAAGGCGGCGTCAAGTACCCCCAGACAACCGACAGGGGCGGAGTCTCCTACACCGCCCACATTGCCGACCCCGACCACCCCATCGCCCGCGGCCTGAAGGACTTTGCCATCGAGAAGGACGAGCCGTACCTCCGCTACGTGATCAACCCCGCGTCACACGTCATCCTCACCACCGACTGCCCTGTCTCCGACAAGGCCATTGGCTGGGTCCACCCCTGCCGCAAGGCCCGCACCGTCTACCTCCAGCCCGGCCACGGTGGCGCGACCTTCCAGAACCCCCCCTACCGCACCCTCATCCTCCGCGCGATTCGCTGGGTGGCAGGCCGCCTGCCCGAGTAGCGCCTGCACCCAGGCCAGCCGGCCCGCCCTGGGCATGCTCGGCCACCCCCATCGCCGCACACCGGAAAACAGGATTCTTGGGACCTGACCCCGGGGCCACACTCGAGGGGTGGCGGCAACCTTCCCAAGGCCGCTCGGGCGCGCTATAATGCGGGGGCGTGGTCCGTTTCGGACACCCGCTGAAGGCTGGGCGGCGCGTTCTCCGAACGACAGCGAGGAGAGATGCCTCGACTTCGCTCGGCATGACGTCGTGAACGTAGCCGCGCCCAATGCATACGTCATTCCGAGCGGAGCGCAGCGAAGTCGAGGAATCTCTCTTCGTTGGCGTGCGCCCGCGCAGTAACTCGCCTGGCGACTCAAACGGACCACGCCCTAATGCGGGCCGTCGGCGCGTTCGGAGGCGAGTGGGGATGAGAAACAAGGACTGGGTGTCTTGCGTTCTCCGCCACGAGGCGGGGCTGCCCGTGCCCTATAATCTGTCGCTGTCGCCGCCCGCGCGGCGGAGGCTCGCCGAGCACTATGGGCCGGGGGAGATCGAGGACATCCTTGGCCTGCCGCTGCGGATGCGGGGGACGAGCTCGATCAAGCCGCTCTACGCGTCGCCACAGGAGTTCGGGCCGACGGCTCGCGACGAGTGGGGGGTGGTGTGGACGACGAGCGAGATTGACCGCGGCTCGCCCATCGCTCCGCCCATCACGAGTCCCGACCTCCGCGGCTTCACCTTCCCCGACCCTGCCGCGCCCCATCGCTTCGAGGGCATCGCTGCCTGGTGCGGGCGGCACCGCGACAACTACGCGATTCTCTGGATCGGCGACCTGTGGGAGCGGGCGACGTTTCTGTGCGGCATGGAGAACCTCCTCCTCTGGCTCGCCCTCGAACCCGCCTTCGTCCACGCCCTCCTCGAAGGCATCGCCGACTACGTGCTGCGGACGCTCGAGATCCTCATCGGGCGCTTCGCCTTCGATGGCGTGGCGCTCAGCGACGACTACGGCACACAGCGGGGCATGCTCATCAGTCCCGAGGCCTGGCGCCTTTTCATCCGCCCCCACCCCGCCCGCATCTTCGCCCGCGCGAAGGACGCGGGAAAGACCGTGTTCCTCCACTCCTGCGGCAACGTGCGGCCCATCGTGCCCGACCTGGTGGACCTCGGGCTCGACATCCTGCATCCCATCCAGCCCGAGGCGATGGACATTGGGGAGCTGAAGCGCGAGTTCGGCCGGCACCTGAGCTTCTGCGGCGGCCTGGGCACGCAGGACCTGATGGTCCGCGCCTCGCCCGTCGAGGTTCGTGCCGAGGTGCGGCGCCTCAAGCGCGCGATGGGCGTCGCCGGCGGCTACATCCTCGAAAGCGGCATCACCCTCCAGGCCGACGTGCCCCTCACCAACATGCTGGCGATGATCGAGGAAGCCCAGCTCCGAACGGTTCAGAGGCCGCATTGTGGCACGGGGTGAAAGTGAAAAAAACAGATTTGACACCCGCGTCCACAGCGATTCGGCGGCGCCCTCACTGGGGACAAGACTGCCTAAAGGCAGGACTCCGAACCGGGAGCGCGGCGCGCTTGGAGTCCCGCCTTCAGGCGGTCTTCGCCCCAATGAGCCGAATCGCTGAAAGCTATTTAGTGGACCGCGGCAACACCACGGCCCGGACCGCCACGGGGGGGCGTCCTCGCCGCGACAAAACAGCCAGAGCAGACTGACGTGGCGGGGTGCTTGACGGGCGCCATGTGGGCGGGCAGGCGGCCGGGGCCGGAGCGCTCATCTTTGCCCACATCTCCGGCCGCCGTAGCCCGCGAATGCGGGCGAGCCAGCCGTAGCCCAGGGCGACCAACGGGAGCCCTGGGATCGGGCGCCCGCACGGCATAAGCCCCCGAAGGGGGCGTTTCAGGGCGATTGAATCGCCCCCGTTGGGGGCTCTATGCCAGGTTGGCCTTGTCCCAGGGCTCCCGTTGGTCGCCCTGGGCTACGGCTGGACCACCCCCTTCGGGGGCTGACCGGGGGCCACGAGAAGATGTGGGCAAAGATCAGG
>VGYV01000343.1 GCA_016872855.1 Planctomycetota bacterium | reverse complement strand
GTCCTGCCTTTAGGCAGTCTTGGAAGCATCACCACCCGCGCCCGTACTGATCAGTTGAATGCGTGCGACGCTGTGGGGCGGGAGCGAGAGGCGCAGCGTGCCGCCCTGCTGCCGAATGTCGAGCGGCGTCTCGTGAAACTCGGAGCCGGGCAGGAAGTTGGGGGACGAGAGGAGGATGCCGCGGGCGGCGCCCTTGATGGCGATCTCAGCGTCGTGGGCCTCGCTCGGGCTGCGGTTGATGACCGTGATTGTCACTTCGCTGCCGCGGGCGGACGCGGCGAGGTCGAGGTCGCCCTCCGCAGCCGACCCGTCGAGCAGGCGCCCGCCGTGGTGGGGCTTGAAGAGGGCGTGGGCCTGGCCGATGGGGGTGAGGCGGGCGGAGCCTGGCTCGACGAGGATGGCGCCCTCGTTCACAGGCTCGAAGTAGGCGCCCAGGGTCATCCCCAGCCGCCGGGCCGCGCGGCAGAAGTGGTTGAGCATGAGGGCGGCGTAGACCCCCTCGGCGACGCCGGGGACGCGATACCAGGCATACCAGACGTTCCACTCGTCGAAGGCGATGCCGAGGGGCTTGCTGCTTGGCGGGCGGGCGTCAATGAAGCGGCGAATGTCAAGCATCGAGAGGCGGCGGGGCTGCTTGCCGCCCTCGAGGCCGGTGCCGTGGAAGATTGTGCCCACGGCGTCCATCAGGCGGCGGAAGTCGCGGCAGCCCTCCTCACCCTCGAAGGACCGCAGCAGCTTGTCGTAGGTGTGGTGCGACACGTGGTCGAAGTAGTCCTCCTCGGGCGCGAGCAGGCCGCGATACCACTCCTGGCTCCAGCCGGTCGAGGCGGTAAAGATGAGGGACGGGTCCACCTGCTTCATCGCGCGGGCGCAGGCCGAGGCCAGGTCGTGATAGGTGGGCGGGGCGTTGGGGCCTTTCATGTGGCTGTAGCCCATCTCGTTGCCGAGCGTCCAGTGCGTGACGCGATACGGCTCGCGGTGGCCGCGTTCGGCGCGGAGGCGGCCCCAGCGGGTGTCGGGCGAGCCGTTGCAGTATTCGACCCAGGCGGCGGCCTCGGCGGGGCCTTCGGTGCTGAGGTTGATGGTGATGAAGGGCTCGGCGCCCAGCTCGCGGCAGAGGGCGATGAACTCGTCGGTGCCGATCTCGTGGTCGTCGAAGCCGTCGGTGTGCGGCAGGGTCTCGACGAAGGCGCTCTTCAGGGGCGCCCGGCGGTCCACGGGCAGCAACCCGTCCTGCCAATGGTAGTCGCCCGCGAAGTTGCCGCCGGGCCAGCGGAGGAGGGGGACGCCGATCTCCTTGAGCAGGGCGACTACGTCGCGGCGCATCCCGTGGAAGTGCCCGGCGGGCAGCAGCGAGACGGCGCCGACGAAGAGCGCCCCTGGACCCTCGAAGGTGACCTCAAGACGGCCATCGTGGGTTGTCGCTGGTGCTGAGACATCGAACGCGTGCTCGGTCCAGCAACCCGGCGGCAGGGTCAAGCGGAGCGCCTCTGGCTCGGCCCCCTTGAGCTTCAGGGTGACCGGTAGCTCGCGGTCGGAGCGAAGCGCCAGGCTCCAGACGTATCGCCTGCCGCCGATGAGCGGGATGCCATTTTGTGCGATGCCGCAGTGTGGCACGGCGGGCTTGCCCCGCCGTGCACGGTCGGACGAGCCGACCGTGCCACAGAAGCATTCGGCGCGCTGGCGTTGCCGCGCGGAGCTGTTCCGCTCGTCGAAGTGGGCCGTGTAGGCTTCGCCTTCGGTGCCATTGTGGCCTGGCGTCTGTTCGAGCAGGAACCACGATTCGCGCGGCCCGATGGGCTCCCAGCCCGCGGCGAGGCCGTTGTGCTGGGGCATCCCGGCGAACTTGCGGTTGCGGATGAGCTGGGCGCTGAGGCCCTGCCACACGCAGCTCCGCGTGTGCTCCAGGTTATGGCCGAACCACAGCGGCGAAATCTCGCCGCTATCGCTCGACGCGTCCACGGCGAAGCGATGCAGCACGCGCGTCTCCCCGAGGCGGGGCGGCGGACCGGCCAAGGGGCTTCCGCCGCCCCGCGTGCGAGTCGGTGCGCCCTGTCGGGTGGCGAGGCGCTGGACTACGGCCCCTGCGTGAACCGCACCTGGTCGCCACGGACGCTGACGAGCCTGCTACAGTAGATTCCCTGCGTGAGGTTCGAGAACAGGACGTCCCAGAAATCGAACACGGCGGTGATCTTGAGGTTCGCCATGCCGTCGGCGTTGCCGACGGCCTCGGCGATCATGTCCGACCCATCCCTGCCGATCGGCTGGAGGTACCAGAACAGCCATTTCCTCCTGAAGTCCCTCTCCACATGGGCGACGACTTCGTACTTCCTTGCGACGCCCAAGTTGCTGGTGAAGGAGATGGGCTTGGTGGTGGTGTTCCGATACGTCACATGAGCGCACGACGGAGCCAGGAAGCAGCAAACCAGAAGTCCGAAGAGCTTCTTCATGGTCGGCCCTCACTTGTACTTGACGACGTTGCCATCGAAGTCCTCGTTCAACGTGGCGACGATTCCTCTCGAGAGGTTCTGGATGAGGAAGTCCACGACCGAGTAGTACTCGTGGATGGACACGTCAGTGAGGGCGTCGCCTTGGGCGGCGTGCTCGTTGAGAGCCTGCCCCCTCTCGGGGTTCAATGGCAGGAGCAGCCAGAGCAGCCACACCCCCTTCTTCGCGTCATCAATTCTCCTGACCACCTGGTGGTCGCGCGCCAGTTGGGTGCCAAGGAGAACGGGTTTGTCGCTTCGGACCTCGTATGTGATCTTCGCGCAACCGCACGTCAAGACCACAAGCGCAAGGCACACCGACAGCAGTGTTCGCATGGCCTGCCTCCACGGTGTCTCACGGACCATTGGCCAAGAACGCGCGCGATCGCAACGCAGTCGGGTGGCCGCGCCAGCTCTCCGCGACAGGCACGGCGACGTCTAGACCTCCTTTCCGGCGTCTTGCTTCACCCCGGGCCCTCGTGTCCCCACCTCCCCATGCCCTCTGCCGCGTTGCGGCCCCGGGGCCCAAGCCCGCAGGCGCGCCGTCTACATGCCACAGCGCCGCGGAAAAGTCAAGCTCTCGGCTCGTGGCGGTTGACCCATTCGGCAAAGCCGGTATAATAGCAGCGGGAGCTTGGGTGGCCGGCTGCGCAAAGGAAGGGCTCATGGCGCGCAAGGAACGCATCCTCGTCGTGGACGATGATCCGCCGATGCTCGACTACATCGCGTCGGCGCTCGAGGCCGAGGGCTACACGGTGGAGCGGGCCGCCGATGGGCCAACGGGCCTCAAGCACGCCCTCGCCGCGCCGCCCGACCTGGTGGTGCTCGACGTGGTCATGCCCGGCATGGACGGCTTGACGGTGTGCGACCGGCTCCGCTTCGACCCCAGGACACGGGAGGTGCCAATCATCTTCCTGTCGGCCAAGGGCGACGAAGATACGGCCGCCATCGCCTCGGTGCTCGACGCCTATGCCTTCATCGAGAAGCCCTTCGAGCCGCACGAGCTGCTCAGCGAGGTGCGGAACTGCCTGAACATCTTCGGGAGAACTGCGCGTGACGACAATCGTGGGCGTAAAGGGACGTGAGATCCTCGACTCGCGGGGCAACCCGACGGTCGAGGTCGAGGTCGAGCTAGAATGCGGGGCGGTCGGCCTGGCCGCCGTCCCCTCGGGCGCCTCGACGGGGGAGAACGAGGCGGTCGAGCTGCGGGATGGCGACAAGAGCCGCTACGGCGGCAAGGGCGTCACCAAGGCCGTCGCCAACGTCAACGAGGTCATCGCCCCCGAAGTTGACGGCCTCGACGCTACCGATCAGGCGGGTATTGACGCCCTGATGTCCCAACTCGACGGCACGCTGAACAAGGGGAACCTGGGGGCGAACGCCATCCTCGGCGTCTCGCTCGCCATCGCCAAGGCATCGGCCAGCGCCCTCGGCCTGCCCCTCTACCGCTACATCGGCGGCACCAACGCCCGCGTCCTGCCCGTGCCCATGATGAACATCCTGAACGGCGGGAAGCACGCGGACAACAATGTGGACATCCAGGAGTTCATGATCATGCCCTTCGGGGCGCCCAGCTTCCATGAGGCGCTCCGCATCGGAGCCGAGGTCTTCCACGCACTCAAAGCCGTCCTCAAGAAGAAGGGCTACAACACCGCCGTGGGCGACGAGGGGGGCTTCGCCCCCGACCTGAAGTCCAACGAGGATGCCATCGCCGTCATCATCGAGGCCATCGAGAAGGCCGGCCGCACGCCGGGCGAGGACGTGTTCATCGCCCTCGACCCCGCCGCCAGCTCGTTCTACGGCGAGGACGCCAAGGGCCGCGGCATCAAGGCCCCGGGCAAGTACGTCCTCGCCTCCGAAGGCCGCCAGCTCTCCTCCGACGAGATGGTGGACTTCTACGCCGGCCTGTGCGCGAAGTACCCGATCCGCTCGATCGAGGACGGCCTGGCCGAAAACGACTGGGATGGCTGGAAGGCCCTCACCCGCCGCCTCGGCGACAAGGTGCAACTCGTCGGCGACGACCTGTTCGTCACCAACGTCAAGTTCCTCCAGCGCGGCATAGACGAGGGGGCGGCCAACGCCATCCTCATCAAGGTCAACCAGATCGGTACGCTGACCGAAACCCTTGATGCCATTCAACTTGCACACACCCACGCCATGGCCGCGGTCGTCTCCCACCGCTCCGGCGAGACCGAAGACGCCACCATCGCCGACATCGTCGTGGCCATGAACACCGGCCAGATCAAGACCGGCTCCCTCTGCCGCACCGACCGCGTGTGCAAGTATAACCAGCTTCTCAGGATAGAAGAGCAATTGGGCGACCAGGCCCGCTTCGGCGCCGCCCTCTGGCGCAAGGCGTAGCCCCCTGCCCCAAAGAATGCCAACTGCTCCCCATAGGGGTTGGCATTCTATGGGGCACCGGCTCCCTCTCTCGCCCCGGAACGCCGCAACCCCAAGATTTTTTTGAATTTGTGTTGCAAACGGCCGCGGGCCATGCTAGAATCCCAGCATCCCCGGCACAGGACGACATGCGTCGAGCGGCGAATCCCTAAGCGCTTCGGCCATTGTGGGCTTAGGACGAGTGGCTGCGACGTAAGTCTGCGGGGTCGCTCGCGGCGGCAAGCCGCTCGACAGAGGCCGTTCTCGCCACGGCACGGCGGGAACATCACGACCTGCAAAGGGGGCATTGTATGGGCACGACGACAAAGAAGGAACTCACCAACGTCATTGCCGAAAGGCTCAAGCTCCGGCAGATGCTGGTGAGGGACGTGGTTCAGACCTTCCTCGACGCCTGCATCGAGGAACTCGCCAAGGGCAACCGCCTCGAGTTCCGCGACTTCGGCGTCTTCGAAGCCATCTCCCGCGCCGCCCGAAAGGCCCGAAACCCCAAGACCGGCGAGGTCGTCGAAGTCCCGCCAAAGACCGTGGTGGACTTCAAGATGGGCAAGAGCATGAAGGCCGTCATCAACGCCGAGGCGGCCCCGGGGAACGCCGAGGCCCCCGCCCAGTAGCCCGCGCCTGCCCACACACCCCATCCTATCCTCTGGAGCCACAGAGGCCTGGAACCGCGGCCAGTCATTGCGCGGTCACAGCAGATCCAGCGTGTACTTCCCCCCCGTTCGCGGTACGGACCATCGTGGTCCTGTTCCGGTGCAGACCCAGTATGCGAATCTCCGCAGCCGGCAGACTCAGGAGGGCAGAGCTCGTGTCCCCACGCCGCGGAGACACGATACAAGACAGGTGGAAGTGATTCGGCATCAGCGCTCAGGCGAACACCCGCCAGCGGCGGCGGGCTGCCACCTCGCCCAGCAACTCCACCCACTTCCGCCGGTCCGCGTCGTCGCGCACGATCTCCCGACGCTCCGTCCCCCGGCTCGTCACGTGGTAGAAACCACCAGGAATATCCACTCGCAGTGGGCGTGCCGTGGCGATAGACTACCCCACGAACACCATCGAGTCAAGCCAAAAGTCTCGAGTTACGACCTGACCCCAAGGCTCAAGGGCGGCAATGTAGCAGCGGCGTCGTCACGTGGGCGTCTTGCTCAGCCGCCCTTCCTGAGATCCGTAAGCGACTTCCCGCCGGGCTCCTCAGAACGCTCCCGGAGGAAGGAGAGGAAGCGCTCGCTCTGGCCAAGCATGGCGACCTCGCGCTCGAAGTCGTCGGCCGGCTCAAGCAGGAAGTCCTCACCCGCTGCGGAGTGGATCAGAATGCTGTCACGCTTGGCGAGTGTCAGGAGTTCCGCCAGTGTGTGCTCCTCGTGTGCAAGGTCAACCGTCTTCATAGTAGTAGCCTCTCACCACGGATGAACAGCTCGTTGTGGACCTTGTGCCCGATGGCCAGGACTCGCACGAGTTGGTTCTCCCTGACCTCGTAGAATGCCCGGAAATCCGCGATTCGGAGTTCCCACGGCGCCAGCGGGTTGTCGCGGAGCCTCTTCTTGCGCCGCGTCTCCACGCCCGGATCGCTCGTAAGGAACTGGGCCAGGGCATCGAGTATCATCGTCTGTTGATGCTTCGCGTAGTACGCTAAGTCACCCTGGGCGCTCGGGACCACGATGACTTCGAACCTCATGGTACCACCCCGTCGCGGAACATGCAAGCTGCACTTAGGCGGGCCACCGCAGTGCTCCTTGGTAGGTGACCTGTTGTTTGCCACGGACAATCTCGCCGATGGGGTAGCTCTCGCAGCCCCTGGCCGCGAGGTGGGACTGGGTGCGGACGAGGGCGGAGGGGTGGACGACAAGGGTCATGCCGACGCCCAGGTTGAAGGTGCGGAGCATGTCGGGGTCGTCAACGCCGCCGGCGTCGCGGATGAGCTTGAAGATGGGGAGGATGCGGATGGCGGAGAGGTCAATCGAGGCGTCCATGCCCGGCGGGAGGATGCGCTCGAGGTTGCCGGCGATGCCGCTGCCGGTGATGTGGGCAAGCCCGTGCAGCTCGGGCCAGGCGAAGAGGTCGCGGAACGCCTGCCAGTAGCACTTGTGGGGGCGAAGGATGGCGTCGAGGAACGGCTCGCCGGCAACCTTTGCGTCGAGGATTTCGGGCTTCTTCGCCATCAAAGCGCGGACGAGGGAGTAGCCGTTGGTGTGGAGGCCGTTGGAGGCGATGGCGAGGACGGTGTCGCCGAGGGCGATCTTCGAGCCGTCAATCACCTTGTCGCGGTCGGCCACGCCCACGATGCTGGCGGCGAGGACGTAGACGCCCGTCTCGACGACGCCCGGCTGCTCGGAGGTCTCGCCGCCCACGAGCGAGCAGTCCTGCTCGCGGCAGGCGCGGGCCAGGGCGTCCACGAACTGCGAGACGGCCTCCTTCTCGATCTTCCCGCACACGATGACATCGAGGACGGCCAGGGGGCGGGCGCCCATGACGATGATGTCGTTCACCAGGTGGTTGATGAGGTCGTAGGCGATGCCTGCGACGCGGCGGTGCTGGAAGGCGAGCTTCTGCTTGCTCCCCGGCTCCTCGATTTTCAGCACGAGGACGGGATGCTTGAGTTCGGGGAACGAGCCGTCGAAGAGCGAGGCGAAGGCCCCGATCTTGTTGAGCACCCGCGGATCGCGGGTCTCCAGGCTCTTCGCCATCGCCTCCTTCGTCGCGTCGGCCACGTCAATGTCCACGCCCGATTTCTGATACGACAACTTCTCGTCCATAGTGGAGGCACCTTTCGCGTTGATGGCTGCCGCCCATTGTATCCGGCGGGGCGGATTGCGCAAGGCGCGACCGAGCCGAGAGTGAGGCGGCCAGTCTCCTATGCCGCTCCGCTGGGGAGCCAAAGCGGCATCTATGATGCCGCACTCCACATTGCTCCCGCATCGTAAGGGCGAGGATTGTGGAGTGCGGTGACGAAGTCACCGCTTTCCATGCCAGCGGAGCGGGCGGAGCGCAGCGCGAGCCGCGCGGTGTGTTTGACTGGGATCGGGTGCCGGGGTATGATCGGTCGCACCAGTGTGCCGCGTGGCCGGATGAGGAGCGAGCATGGGCGCGAAGCTGGAGCATGGAAGATCGGCGGCGGCGTTCGAGGCTGCGCAGAAGGTCATCCCCGGCGGGGTGAATAGCCCGGTGAGGGCGTTCGGCGGCGTGGGCGGCACGCCGGTGTTCATGGCCAGCGGCCAGGGCTGCCGGCTGACGGATATTGACGGCAACAGCTACGTGGACTATGTGGCTTCGTGGGGTCCGCTGATACTTGGCCACGCGGCGCCCGAGGTGGTGGCGGCGGTGAAGGCGGCGGCGGAGAAGGGGTCGAGCTTCGGGGCGCCCACGCTGGCCGAGACGCGGCTGGCGGAACTGCTCGTCGGGGCCGTGCCCTCCATCGAGAAGGTGCGGCTGGTGAACTCGGGCACGGAGGCCACGATGAGCGCCGTCCGCCTCGCCCGCACGTTCACGCGCCGCGACGCGATTGTGAAGTTCGAGGGCTGCTACCACGGCCACGCCGACGGCTTGCTCGCGGCGGCGGGGTCGGGCGCGCTCACGTTCGGCATACCAACGTCGCCTGGCGTGCCCGCCGACTTCGCGCGGCAGACGCTCGTGCTGCCCTACAACGACCTGGGCGCGGTGAAGGCGCTCTGCGAAGCACGCGGCAAAGACATCGCGGCGATCATCATCGAGCCTACCGCGGCCAACGTGGGCCTCATCCCGCCGAAGCCAGGCTATCTGGCGGGGCTGCGGGAGACCACGCGGAAACACGGCATTCTGCTCATCTTCGACGAGGTGATCACCGGCTTCCGCGCCGCCTGGGGTGGCGCGCAGGCGCTTTACGGCGTGACGCCCGACCTGACGACGCTGGGCAAGATCGTCGGCGGCGGACTGCCCGTGGGCGCCTACGGGGGGCGGGCCGACATCATGGACCACGTCGCGCCCCTTGGAGCCACCTACCAGGCGGGCACGCTTTCGGGCAATCCCATCGCCGTTGCGGCGGGCCTGGCCACGCTCGAGCGGCTGCGCGACGGCTCGGTCTACAAGAAGATCAACTCCCTCTGCGAGCGCCTGTGCCGTGGGATGGCCGAGGCCGCGGCCAAAGCCCCAATCGCCACCCACGGCGTGGGCATACAGTCCATGTTCTGCACCTTCTTCTGCGAAGGCCCGGTGTGGAGCTACGCCGACGCGAAGCGGGCGGACACCAGGCGCTACGCTGCCTTCTTCCACGGCATGCTCGGCCGCGGCTTCTACTTCGCCCCCTCCCAATTCGAGACCGGCTTCCTCTCCGCCGCGCACACCGAGGCGGAGATTGATGCGACGATTGCGGCGGCGACTGAGGTGCTGATGGCCATCGCCCCCTCGTGAGGTAAGAA